>JAPHSA010000006.1 GCA_026193235.1 Deltaproteobacteria bacterium
TACCGCAGACCGCAGATGATCGGACTGTTATACTGGACCCACACAACGCCTTCGGATCGGGTAAACATCCCTCGACCCGTCTATGTCTGAAAATCATGGATCTAATAGCCAGAGACACATCCAATACACAGAGATTGCGAGGAGGGAAGGTTCTTGATTTTGGTTGTGGGACGGGTCTCCTTGCCATTGCCGCCATTAAGATGGGCGCAAAAAGTGCGCTCGGGGTTGAAATTGATGGCCCCTCTGCAGAGGCGGCAGAAGGAAATGTGAAATTGAATCACCTCTCCCGCACGATAAAAATAAAAAAAGGCTCCTGGGATGCTGTGCAAGAAAAATATGATTTGATTATGGCCAATCTGGTAGCTTCCGTACTCATACGAACGGGGAAAAATCTCCCCGGTCATCTGAAGGACCAGGGCCTGGCTGTTGTCTCTGGATTTGGAGAAAATCAGCTAAAAGAGATGAAACAGCTCTTCACGAGAATAGGGCTGATCATCTCTAAACAATTTACCCTTGAATCATGGGCCGCCTTGGTCTTGGCAAAAGACGAGCGTCTTTCACCGTCCAGACGCTCTACGACGACCCAGGCCTAATTTTATGTCAAGGACCGGGCTTTCATCCATCGCATCGAGCCCGTCCACATAAAGTTTATTTCCCTCTATCTTCAGGAGCCTTACGTCTTGAACAGCAATTTTTGACAGCCGGTTTGGGGTACGCGAGGCAAAAACTCCGACCCTCTTGCCGTCCAACCGTCTATTAAATACCGTAATCACTGATTTCACCTTATGAAGGTAATAAACAATAAGCAAAGAGGTTTCCTCTTCCAACTTATATAAGAATCGCTTTTGAGAAGGAAAGAGATCAATACAGGATATCCCTTTGGTGTCAGCATGAAGATTACTTGTTTCCCTGGTTCCCAGCTTTGTTCTTACGCTGCCAATTGGATAGATGTCAAACGGTGTACTATCCCCATACATACACCTAAAACAAACGGCCTTATCGTCAATGATACATATCTTGCTTTTATTGACTGTCTGACCGCATTCTGAGCAAATGAGCCTGTCTTCATTCATAATGGATTCTCCCAAAGATCGCGTTGTGTTATGTCTAGCGAAGCTCCGCCTCTCCCCGATCCTTGCCGGGCCGGGACAGCCTCCTTAGAGGCAGTATGACAACGAACGTCTATAACATCAAGTAACCCAGTGATTCTGCCACAAAGGATGCCATAACCATCGCTTTATAATTATCTTTCATTGTTTTAGCCCTTTCGCCATAAAAGCTTCCCGTAGGAGGCTATCTGAGAATGAGATATTTTTTCCAAGATCAAGGAAGGCTAAAATTATAACCACAGGAATACATTTAAGTATTTCGAGGATTATAATTTGAGCCTGACACAGAGATTGGGGAAAATAGCCATTCTCGGATAGCCTCCTAGGATCCCTTACCCGTAAAGGTATAAGCAGATCACCACTGCAGCAAAGATTCCGGCCAAATCAGCGGTCAATGCCGCTGCCAGGGCATGACGTATTCGCCGCACTTGAACTGCCCCGAAATATACCGCCAGTACATAAAAAGTGGTTTCTGTAGACCCCTGGAGTGTTGAGACCAGATAGCCGGTATAACTATCCGGGCCAATAACGGGATCATTAATGATAGAGGCCATAACCCCATATGCTCCGGATCCCGACAGAGGGCGGAGTATCGCCATGGGCAGGGCTTCGGCAGGCAATCCCACTTTACCTGTCCAGTCTGCGAGGATATTGACCATTGTCTCCATCGCACCACTGGCACGAAATATGCCCACAGCCACCAGAATGGCCACCAGGTAGGGAATAATCCTGATGGCCACCTGAAAGCCTTCTTTGGCCCCTTCCACAAAAATTTCGTAGACACGCACACGCCTTAAAACGCCGAAAGCGAGGAACCCAAGCATAAGAGCTGGGATGATCCAGGGGGAGATGGATTTTCCGAAAAAAACAGTCAGAGGAATAATTGACATGAGGGCGCACACGGCAACCCAGCTCACCCATACAGGATAACCGCTTGAGGATTCGTTAGCAGGCTCTTCCTTCTCTGAGGGGGTAGAACCGGTACTCTCACCCTCTATCTCAACGGGGCGCGTTCTCTTAATCATAAACACCCTGCCGTACATCTTGGCCGCCAATATGGCAACAACAGTAGATAACATGGTGGCAAATAATGTTGTGGGGAGTATTCCGGCTGGATCAACCGATCCTGCGGCTGCCCTGAGCGCGATAACCCCTGTAGGCAAAATGGTCACATTCGAAGTGTTGATAGCAAGGAAAAGTACCATTGAATCGGTAGCTGTTCCGTGACGAGAATTGAGCTTGTCCAATTCCTGCATTGCCCGGATGCCAAAGGGAGTGGCTGCATTGCCAAGACCCAGGGCATTGGCCGACATATTTAATATCATGCTCCCCATGGCCGGGTGCTCGGGAGGCACGTTGGGGAAGAGCCGGACCATTAATGGTCGTATCAGACGCGCCAGAATAGTGAGCATTCCGCCGGCCTCAGCCACCTTCATCAGCCCCAAAAAGAGCGTCATCACCCCCACAAGCCCCAAGGCCAATTCAACGGACCCGGAAGCAGATTCTACCATGCTCCTGGACAGGCTTTCCATTGGGGATAAGTCCCCGTCGCCCGGCATCCAGTTGATCTGGCGCCATCCTGCTGAAATAAAAGCAATTAGAACAATAATGAAAAAGATGAAATTCATGTCTTTTAAGCTTTAAACCCAGATTGTGCAGTAGAATCCGTAGCGAGGCGCAGGAAACCTTAGCGAAACGCGCAGTTGGAGCGATTTTGTGACGTAGGCATATTCATAAATATGTCGAGAAGCAAAATCGTAAAACAAGCGTTGCAGCAAGGATTTTCAAGTCGCAGTAGGAGGCTACTGCACAATCTGGGTTAAATCCTTCAATTTTAGGGACCATACCCTATTCTCTTCAATTTGTCAGTATACAATCCAGATTCACAGCAAATCGAATGTTGACGGTCTCGTAAAAAGTCCAACTTCTGTGTTGTGCTGCATTTCGTAATCATTCAACGTACGGTAAGTACGCCTCATGATTACAAAATTTGCACGCCTTAAATTTGAACCTTTTACGAAACCGTCTAAATTGGACTTTTTACGAGTTCATCAATGTTGGCTTTAGGATACTTATTATAGAACATGAATCCCGCTTGGCTGCCCATGGGCATGAGACATAACCTTAATAGAATAAAAGAGATCAAGGCAATAAAAGGATTTGAATTTTAGCCCTAAATCCTTTAAAAGATAAGTTACGGGTTAAACTCACAGCTCCATGTTAATGAATAACGCCCTTTATTAAGGAGATAAGCATGAAAGTTAAGATCGACTATGAATCCTGTATGGGAGACAGAAATTGCAACGACCTGTGCCCGGAAGTCTTCCA
>JAPHSA010000172.1 GCA_026193235.1 Deltaproteobacteria bacterium
AGCACCTAATTCCATCTGGAGGTGTTCATGGACGATGAAATCAAGAAATGCCGGATTCTGGCTGTTCAGCGATTCAAGGCAGGTGAAAACCCTGAATCAATTTGCGCTTCCCTCGACAAATCAAAGTTTTGGCTCTACAAATGGGTTAAGCATCAAGCGCAGATGATCCTTCGTGGTTTGAAGATAGTTCCCGCAAGCCGCTATCACCCTGTGTCACCCATTTAAAGGCACCGGGAGAGTTGTCGCCTCTAACTGAACTCTACAATATTAAGGCCGTCAGAAGGCGCGAGTACCACAATATCTGGCTCGCTATTCTTGAGCCAACTGGATTCGTGCATTAACAGCAGAGAGCTAGGTAGTCCAAAACGACATTGCTTCAAGTGTAACGCCGGAAGCTTCGACAGACGCTCTAACCCAGCAACAGAAGCAAAGCCATTGCACTGTTGAAAACTGACCAGCAGAACAAACCGTCACACAGATCTTTGTCGACAGATGAAAGTTGCAGCGCAGTTAAACTGCCATGCAAGATAAAGCTGCTGATAAGCCATTCGGCAGCAACATTCATTCCGGCGTAGGCTGTTGCAAAGAGGATCGGAACTGCAAGTAAGTTGAGTAAAACCAGCGTTCTCGTTTGACTCAGTACTGCCAGGCCGATATAGAGCAATGCTGAGGTCGCAGACAAAGCTACCAGCAATCGCACCCCGTCACCGGACCAGAGGTTCAATAGGTAGAAACCGCCAGCAATCAGGGCCGTTCCGATAACTTGGACACATCGTACAACCGTACATCTGCAGAACAGATTTTCTGACCAAACATGATCAGTCACTCCGTCAGAATTATTCTGTGACGGTGAACATATCTGGCACCACTTATTGAATTCGATGCTTAGTTTATTCATAGTATTCTCCTCATGGTTAAGTACTTAAAGATCGAACGTTCGTGCCTTTAATTGGTAGCCATGTCACCTTTAACTTATTTTTTTATGTCAGTCATGAAACATGGTGTCTACGAATCAAACTTCCTGTATTTGTCAAATAAATGATCGAGAGCGACTGATTTGCGTGTATCTATCTCTTCAGAATGCAGTAAATGGTGATAGAGATGAAATCCCAACAGCAGGGAATAGAGTTCAAAAACAAATTGGTCACAATCGATGTCCTGGCGGAACTCTCCGGTCTTGATCGCTGAGCGTGCAACTTTACGCAGGATCCCGACCCAGACCTTTTGTTGCTGTAACAGGAAGGTTCGGACGATGCCCTCCCGATTACTGAATTCATTACTAGCGGTAACGAAAAGGCAGCCTCCTGCGCGACTGGAGGCCCATTTGACCCAGTTATTTACCAACGCTCTGATCCGCGGGATGCCTGCTTCTGTTTGCAGTGCCGGCATCACAGCGGTCTCAATAAAAATACTTGCACCATACTTGAGGATCTCAACCTGCAAGTTCTCTTTCGACTGAAAGTGAGCAAATAGACCACTTTTCGACATTTTGGTCGCCTTGGCCAGAATGCCGATGGTCACCCCTTCCAAACCGAGTTCACTCGCCATGGCGAGAGCCGTATCGAGAATTGCGTTTTTCGTTTCATCTCCCTTAGTCATATAAAAAGAATAGAACGTTCGTGCTAATCTGTCAATGGGACAATTTATCTCTTTAATTCAGCGCCTTCTTACAGGGGACAGAAAGCCAAGGCAGCTTATCTGCCGCTTGGGCGTGGGGCTGGACGTTATCAAACAGATGTAAGTGTCCAACCTGTTGCGTTACCCGAAAATATAATACGCGTTGAGGCAGAACGGCAAATCCCCAGAGACTCCGAAAAGCAAGGGGGGATACTCATACGGATGCGATTATCAAAATTTAGCGTTTATGGAAGGCTGAAATCGGCCAAACTGGCTGAAGGCGGGGTTTCCAAATGTAACCAGTTTCGACTTACTACCCGAATGCAGATGGTAATTATTTGAACCTGTCGTCTGATTTTTTATCTTGCGCTGTTTTGCCAGTGTGCTCTAGCCAACCGGCTTTGGCATTTTCTGGAACGTCAAATTCAGGGACAAAGGGTTTGATGTCGATCAAAGGCGATCCGTCCAAGATATCGATATTCTGGATGTACAGTTTCCCATTTTCAACCTTATCAAGCTTAACGATAGACAATCCGACTGGATTTGGTCGATTGGGCGCGCGTGTGGCAAAGAGTCCGCGTGGTTTAGTATCCATAAAAGGAATGACTTCCAGCTTGAATTCCCGGCTGCAATGAAACTCATAAAGCAGGATGATATGAGAAAAACCTTCAAGGTCTTTCAACCCTGATTGAAATTCAGCAAACACTTCAATCCACCCGTTTGCTCCTTTCGCACCAGATGGCTGAATCGGCATCCCAGACAGTTCTTTAAATGGTGAATGAATGATTCCTATAGGGCTGATTTTCATAATTTGTTAACCTTGCAAGCAACAGCATCAATCATACAAAGAAAAATGAGGCAATTTTCTAATTTAATGCCAGATATTTCAAATGTTAGAC
>JAPHSA010000194.1 GCA_026193235.1 Deltaproteobacteria bacterium
CACCGTTGGCTTCGTAGGCGAGTCCCTTGTCGATCAACCTCTGACAGATGGCAATAATTTCTTCGATGTATTCTGTTGCCCGCGGTTCATGATTCGGCTTGACCAGCCCAAGGGATTCCATATCTTCGTCAAAAGCGGTAATAAATTCCTCCGCCAATTCCTTGCTCGGAATGCCGCGTTCGTTAGCCCGGTTGATAATCTTGTCATCAACATCAGTATAATTGCGCACGTAAGTGGTTTCATACCCGGCAAATCTGAGGTAGCGGTAGATTACATCAAAGACGATATTGGCCCGCGCATGGCCGATATGGCAATAATCGTAAACCGTAACTCCGCAGACATACATGCCAACCTTGCCCGGAACCAGCGGTTGAAAATCTTCCTTTTTTCCACTCATTGTATTGTAGACACGCAAGCTCATAGTTTTTCTCCGTGTTATCAGAAACAAGTAATTTTACGCAAGGCCAAGGAAACCAAGGGGTGGTGTGGAGATGCAGCAAAAGCTACGTCGCACAAACAAAACCTCCGGTTGACGCCGAGATTGCGTAAAAGGGCAGTTTCTATTTCATCTTTGCCAGGTATCACGCAAAGTCACTGTACGATTGAAAATCGGTTTTCCGTCAATCGAATCCTTTGAATCGACAGTAAAATAACCGACCCGTTCAAACTGGAAGGTCTCCCCCGCTGTGGCTTCGAGCAGACTCGGTTCAGCCAAGGCCTCGGTCACTTGCAGCGATTCGGGATTGAGTGCCGCAAGGTAGTTTTCTGCTTTATCCGGATTTTCCTGATTGAATAAACGATCATAGCCCCGGACCTCAACCTTTCCAGCATGCCTTGCCGAGACCCAGTGAATGATCCCTTTGACCTTGCGCCCTTCCGGGTTTTTCCCGAGGGTATCAAGGTCCGCTGAGCATTTCAGCTCTATAACTTCGCCATTTTCATCCTTGATAAATTCATCACACTTGATGATATAGCCGTTGCGCAACCGCACTTCGCGATCAGGGCCGAGACGGAAATACTTTTTCGGCGGCGGCGGATCTTCCATGAAATCATCCCGGTCGATATACAGCTCGTTGCAGAATGCTAACTGACGACTGCCCTGTTCCGGCTGCTGGGGATGATTCGCTGCGTCAAGCAGTTCGACTTTATCTTCCGGATAGTTGGTGATGGTCAGCTTCAGCGGGTTGAGCACGGCCTGACGCCGGAATGCGGTTTCGTTAAGTTGTTCGCGAACGCAGTCTTCAAGCACCGAAAGGTCAATCCAGTTAGCGCTGCGGCCGACACCGATCCGCTCACAGAACGTCCGGATAGCTGCGGCCGGATATCCTCGGCGGCGCATTCCGGAAACGGTCGGCATGCGTGGATCGTCCCAGCCACTGACATGTTTTTCATTAACCAGTTGCAGCAGCTTACGCTTACTCATCACCGTATAACTGAGGTTGAGGCGGGCAAATTCGATCTGCTGCGGAGCGAATATTTCCAGTTCCTTGAGGAACCATTCGTACAAGGGGCGATGATCTTCAAACTCCAGGGTACAGATCGAATGGGTCACTCCCTCGATAGAATCTTCCTGTCCATGGGCAAAATCGTACATCGGGTAGATGCACCAGTGATCACCTGTGCGGTGATGATGGGCATGGAGAATCCGGTACATGGCCGGGTCACGCAGGTTCATATTGGGGGACGACATGTCGATTTTAGCCCGCAGAATGTGTGAACCGTCGGAAAAATCACCATTCTTCATCTTTTCAAACAACTCCAGGTTTTCCTCGACGCTGCGATCACGGTAAGAGCTATCGGTTCCTGCCTGGGTCAAAGTTCCACGGTTGGTGCGCATCTCTTCGGCCGACTGGCTGTCAACATAAGCCTTGCCCTTTTTAATCAGCACAATCGCCCACTGGTACAGCTGCTCAAAATAATCGGAAGCAAAAAGCGCCTTATCACCCCAATCGAAACCTAGCCAGGCAACATCCTCCTGGATCGCCTCGACATACTCGTCCTCTTCCTTGGTCGGATTGGTATCGTCAAAACGCAGGTTACAACGGCCTTTATATTCTGTCGCCAGGCCAAAGTTAAGACAGATACTCTTGGCGTGACCGATGTGGAGGTAACCGTTGGGTTCCGGTGGAAAGCGGGTGATCACCTGCTTGTGTTTGCCATTTGCCAGATCTTCGTTAATGATCGTGCGGATGAAGTTTGAGCCGACTGGTATTTCCGATGTGCTCATGCAGGGTCCTTATTTATGAAATAATAGCCGCACGCTTTGCGGCCAGACGTTGTTCATCGCGTTGCAGTAACACCACAGCCTGGGCCGCAATCCCTTCTCCCTGTCCGGTAAACCCAAGTTTTTCCGTCGTTGTCGCTTTGACGTTAACCTGATCCACCTCTACCTGACAGTCCTCCGCAATAAGCGTAACCATTTGCGGAATGTAGGGTGCCAGTTTTGGCTGCTGACAAATAATGGTCGCATCGA
>JAPHSA010000309.1 GCA_026193235.1 Deltaproteobacteria bacterium
AAACGGTTTGGGTCCAAGTGTCCCATGGCGATAAAGCCAAGTGCGCGATGGCTTAAGCGGCGATACAGTGCCGCAAATAAAGAAAGCGGGATAACTCTTTGCTACCCCGCTTAGATTCAGTGTATTCAAAAGTAATGATGGTCTAGAGCTTGACAACCCCATTCGAGAAAATAATCGAATCAAATGTGCGTCCAAGGGATTTGCTCGTGAAATTTTGCATCACCGCTCCTTCAACCACCTCAACCTCTTCACCAACCTTTACCGGTGTTTCCCGAACGGCCGCCCAAGTTTTCTGGCCGTTGCCCTCAACACACAAATACGTATAGCCGCCTGCGTTCATCGTCTCAACAACAGTCCCTTTGGCGGCACTGCTTGCAACTAGGTTAGAAAAAGACTGTGCTTGACCAACGATCAAAAGTAGCAACAGAATAACGTAGAGCAATAATTTGATAGATTTTGACATGAGATATCCTTTCATAAATTTAGGGGCGTCGACTTATTGTCAGCCTGGAATACTATTTCTGGCAATCAAAGCAATGTTTATGCCGAATGGTAAGCTCCTGAAATTAGGCCAAATCCAAATTATAACGAGCTTGAAACAAACGTGTTGAGGCCATTTTCCCGACTCCAACAGGCAATAGCACTAGATCCTCACTATCATTTTATGGAATGACCTTTGACATGGCAATCTATCGCTGCGTCTCGGGAAGGTCTCCCGGGGACATACTCCGTCTTATACATACGCACGAATTTGCGAATCAATCTGCTTCAGGGTAAGGTACGCTCTACGCAAAAAGACAATGCACCATGGTCTTCTTGTTTCTATCTATGTGGATACTAGTGTTCGCCGTCAGAGCATATGAGACAGAATTTGGGCGAATCCAAGGAGCTTTTTGCCTGAAGTTTTAGGGATCTGGACATGCCCCGAGGATGATAAGCGATGACCGCAGAAATGGAAACGCTGCCTTGCTGATAGATTGCGAAAGAAGAGTCTTTCGGTGTAAACATTGTCAGTGTATGTAATTTTTAGTGAATGCAACCGCAAAACAAACTGATTGGTGAATTTGATGAAGAAGCATGGCAACCAAGACGAAAAACTTGTGTATATCATCTCAGACGGTATTGGTCAGAGCGCAATGACTGTATTGAAAGCAAGCATGATCCAATTTGACCTACCATCGTCAGCGCTAAGAGTGTTTTCAAAGATGGAAAATCCGAGGAAAATAAAAAGCATCTTGATGGAAGCGAAGGAGAAAAGAGCATTTGTCGCCTTTACCATTGCAAAGAAAGAGACCCGTAAACTTGTGCATGAGATTTGTCAAAATGAGGGGTTGAAGCACGTTGATATTTTGGGTCCGCCGATAGAAGAACTTTCAGCATATTTGGGTATTGAGCCGAAAGAAGATGCCAACTTGCTCAGAAGAGTCGACAGCAAATATTTTAAGCGGATCGACGCTATTGAATTTTCCATGAAATATGATGATGGTCAGAACATCGATAAGATTTTTGAGGCGGACATTATTATTCTGGGTTTATCCAGAACCTCTAAAACACCGACCTCTTACTTCTTGGCACAGCAGGGATACAAAGTGGTTAATATTCCGCTGATGCCGGAAGTTCCCATACCCAAGGAAGTTTACCAAGTGGATCAGAATCGAGTCGTTTGTCTGGTCATGGATTCGGAGGTGTTGCAAAAAATCAGAAGCGCCAGAGTGAAACATTACAAAACCCAAAGCAATTATACCGACCTGAGACGTATTTTTGATGAAATGGAAATGGTTTATGATCTGACAAAGAAAAACCGAAAGTGGCGCATTGTGGATACCACGAACAAATCGGTGGAAGAAACGAGCAGAGAAATTATCAGCATGGTATTTGGGCAGGTGCAGGACCGTTAGCTATCTGCTGTACTGCTGCCCCTTTTACCCGCCAACTTTTTGATCGGCACCCGACCTGGACCGGAATTTCGTTGTTACATCTCAACAATCCATCACTTTGGTCAATTTCCATCAATAGTCAGCAGAACTGCTACTCAAGACGTCACCCGCCCCCAGACTCTAATCATGAAAAAAGGCACTTCCCTTTGCGGAAAGCGCCCTTTTAGTCAACCTTTATTGTCAGTTCGGTGCGCTACTGGATGGTCTGTTTCTTTTCAATAACACCAACCTTTTCTTCCATCAGGGCAAAGAGCCCATCGTAGCCATCACGACGGATGATTTCACCATAGCTTTCACGATAATTTCGCACCAGGCTGACCCCTTCAATCACCAGATCAAAAACCTGCCAGGAACCATCTGTATAAATCATTTTATATTGGACCGGGATCTCCAGTTCTTTGGAAACAATCACCGTATCGATAATGGCTTTATCTTCTTTGACTCGTTGTTTCAGATATTGCACCGCGCCATCGGAATAATCTTCGATGCGACTCAAATAGGTCCCTTCCAGAACCCGGACAAAGAGTTGAGAAAAATGCTCTCGTTGCTCTTCTGTGGCACCATCCCAATATGCACCAAGCGTACGCCGTGACATCGATTCTACATTAAGAAACTTCTGAACCCGGCCACTGATCTGAAGTTTCTTTTCCTCAGGCGACATTTCAGTGCTCTGCATAACACTGAGAACCGAATTCACCATTGTCTCAACCTGTGCCTGAGGCTCAGGCAGGGCAAAGCTTGGGACGGAAAACAATAAAATCAACAAACCGGCTAGAAGTCTTTTCTTCATTTTCAATATCCAAACCAATCAAGAGGATTCAACAGATCACTATCAAACAACGGCCCTTGAAACAGATTTATATTATAAGTATTTTCTCCGACCTGCGCCAGCCTTCGTTGGGCATAGGCCGTTCGAATAAACAGATAGGGATCAATTGAGTCTCGAACAATGCCCTCATAGGTGTCACGATCCAATGAAAGTCGGTTAGTTGCGTCAAGCAGCTTCACCCAAAGATATTCTTCGGTTTCCAGATCAGCATATCTAAACGGGTCAGCAAAGGAATCGACAAAGCTACCCATTCCATCGCGTAGGCTGGATGGGCCAACGACCGGCAAAACCAGATAGAAGCCATGCCCGGCTCCGTAATAACCCAAGGTCTGGCCAAAGTCTTCAATACGGGGCTTCACTCCGGCAACAGATTCCGCGGGGTCAAATAACCCACCAATACCGAAGGTCGTGTTGATAACGAAACGATAAATCTCAGTGCCAAAATCTCTATACTTCAACTGCAGCAGGGCATTCCCGGCACGAATCGGAGTTGCCAGATTGGAAAAAACGTTGCTGACTGAAACCCTGGCAGGGCGCGGTATGACTAAGCGATACCCTTTAGCAACCGGCTTGAACAGATAAAAATAGAGTTTATCATTGACCCAGAAAACACCTCGGTTAATAGGTTCCAGAGGATCAGCTATCAGTTTTCTGGGTGGTTTGTTGTTATTAAATTCATCACCAAAAGCGGCGTCAAAATCATCCCCGGCGATTTTAGAATTATTCACATCAGCCGCCAGCGAAAGACTGGTGCACAAAAAACAAGTTAAACACCAAAAAATAAGAATCCGTCTCAACATGGTCATCCCCTCGATGATTTAAATCAATTTTTCAGCAACAAACAAAAATGGTGACTTTGGCCGATTACTGACTTTTAATTGCAGGACATAAAAAATATGTTCTGGCAAATTGGTAAAAAACTTGGTCACGGCAGTAGCTTCCTCATCCCCTCCAGGATGATCTGGGTAAGCGGTAACGGCCACGCGACCACCAATATCCAGTAGAGAACTGGCTTGCTCCAAGGCTGTGACGGTCGATTGGGGACGGGTGATAATATCCTGATCACCCCCTGGAAGATAGCCCAGATTGGCAATAATCCCACGTGGTTTACCGGCAATATAACAGTCTAACTGCGCGTGACTTGTTTCGACAAGGGCTATCCCTGCACGACTGCTGACAGGTTGTTCATCAACCGGACTGAATCTTACTGAAGCACCTCTTCCTTCAAGCAATGACTTGGTGCTGGCTAAGGCTTTCGCCTGGATATCAAAAGCAATCACCTGGCCGGGCGGGCCAACCATCTGAAATAACGCCAGCACATCTTGCCCCTTACCGGCGGTCAGATCGACAACCAGATCACCAGAGTTAACCACTTCTGCGATAAGGTCATGGCTCCAGTTGACTATCCTAGTCAATGCGCGCTTCACGCTTTTGACACTCTCAATTTGGCATCAATCAGTTGGCGATGAGACAAGCCGATCAGCGACCCCAACTGTCGCATCAAAGCTTCTTCATAATGATCCAGCCGGCCATCGGCATAAACCAGTTGCCAGACGGCTTCGATAATCTGTTCTTTTTCCGACTGGGAAAAATTCTTGTTAATTTCGCGGGTAAACTGGTGCAGGTCGTGGCTGTTTCTACGGGTTTCATCTGCCAATTCCAATAACTCTTCAAGAGCCTCTTCGGTTACGGAAAAATGTTCTTTTAACAAGCTCCCCAGCAGCGCCTGCTCAGAATGGTGAAATTCACCATCGGTATGGGCAACTTCAAGCAGCAACACGGCTGCAGCAAGAGGAATCTTCTCGACGGTCGCTGTTGCTTCTTGTTCTGTCGGGGTCGCAAAAACCTGCAATAATCTTTTTAACATCAATTCAAACCTTCAATTTTTGTAGCGGATGACGCGCGCTTTCTCCAGGGTAATCATGCCACCCTGTAACATGTCATCCAGTTGCGGAATAATTTTTTCAATTCTTTCCTCACTGTCCACAACTTCAATCACCAATGGCAAGTCATGAGACAGGCAGAGCAGGCGGTCAGTATGTAGAACCGATTTAGCTCCGAATCCGGCCACGCCTTTCAATACCGTTGCCCCGGCAAAACCCTGCTTACGGAACAATTCGAGTAAAACCTCGTGCAAAGGTCTATTCTGGTAGCGGTCCGATTCGCCAATAAAAATGCGCATCAAACTCTGTTCACCTTCTAAGCGTTGCATGGCATTCCTCCTTAACTATTGGTACTCAAAGCATACAAGGCTCAGGCCAAATAGCGAGCAACCAGCACTCCCAAAAGTGCAAATATCAGGCACAGTGCAACATTAAGAAAGATATTGATCCCGGCCTGCCACAGACTCCCCTCTTCCAATAAGCGTAAGGTTTCATAGGAAAAAGTAGAAAAGGTGGTAAAGCCCCCCATAAAACCGACCGTCAACCCCAGCCGCAGTTCAGGAGAGAAGAGCGTGCTGCGCAATCCAAGAGTCATTAATACACCCAGCAGGAATGATCCCAGAACATTAACCAGCAATGTTCCGTACGGCAGACTCCGCCCTAACAACTGGTAAGTCCAGCCGGAGGCCAGATATCGGGCCACACAACCGAGCCCGCCAAATATTCCGATGTAAAGCACCTGCATGCTATATTCCTCGATGAGAAATGGGGCTAAAAACTGGCCTATTATTAATGAGGCCTTGTCAGCTGTCAATCGATGTCTTATTTCTTCCGCGATCGACCAAGAAGATTGACAAAACAGGTCAGATTCCGTAGCTTCTCTGTTCAATCTCATTCATCTAAAAACCGTTGACGGAAGACATCTCGAGAACAGAAGGAATTGCTTAAATGAAACACATCTATAGATATTCTCTGATGCTGCTGATCTGCCTCCTCTTAGCAGCCTGTGGAGGTTCTAAAGCCAAGCCAGAGAATTCCGCCGAAAAATACTTCCAACAGGGCGAACGTTTTTTTGAAAGCAATCTCTACGAGGATGCCATCGCTTCCTGGGAAAAGGTCCGTGACACCTTTTATTCCCCAGAGCTGAGCATGCTGGCCGAACTCAAAATTGCCGAAACCTACTACGTATCAGAACGCTATGAAGAAGCAGCCAGTGCCTTCAGCGATTTTCTAAAACAGCACCCGAACGACTTTCGTGTTGCGACGATTCTCTACCGTCTGGGCCTCAGTTATTATCAACAAATCCTTTCGGCTGACCGCGATCAAACGCACACAGAAAATGCCCTGCTGACCTTTGAGAAATTGATTCAGCGATTTCCAGAAGACCAGAACGCTCAGGAAGCCGGTTATCTGATTCAACGCTGTAAAACTCGGCTGGCCGAACATGAAGTTTATGTCGCTGCCTTTTACCTTAAGAAGAAACTTTACCAACCCGCAATTAAGCGCCTTGAAGCGGTTCTATCAGCTTTTCCCGAATACTACTATCGCGACGAAGCTTACTTTTATCTCGGCAAAGCTTATCTCAAAACCGAACAGATCGATAAAGCCAATACCATTTTCAAGCAGCTTTTTGATCAATTCCCCGGCAGTGACTATGTAGAAGATGCCCAGGAGCTGTTAGAGGAAAAAAGCTAAAAAAGCGTTGATTCCAGATTTTAAGCCGGTTTCTTTTTACTAAAAGTTCCCGGCTTTTTTATTACCCAGCCTCATAATTACCAGAAGTGATAATTTTAAACTTGGGGCGATATTTTCCCTTGACTTGGTTGATCACAGCATTATATAAGAAACGCTGTTCTTTTTATGTTGATTTAGTGA
>JAPHSA010000083.1 GCA_026193235.1 Deltaproteobacteria bacterium
CCCTTTCGGTCGGCCTTTTGACCTGGAATCACTGCGTCACAAGCACTTGCTGTTGATCGCCGGAGGCTGTGGCCTGGCGCCACTCCGCTCATTGATTCAGTATTGCCAGGACCGGCCGGCAGAGTTTGCCGCGGTACAGATTCTTTACGGCGCGCGTTCCCCGGAGGATCTGCTCTTCAAAGAGGATCTCGACAGCTGGCAGCGAAGTCCCAATTTAACCTGCCAATACACGGTCGATAATTCACCCGCAGAATCCTGCTATGACGGCCAGACGGGACTGATCACTGAACTCATTTCAAAGAGCAACCTCCCCAGCGAAAAGAGTTGTGCCGTTATCGTCGGCCCACCACCGATGTATCGACCGGTGATCAACGAACTGCGCAGCCTTGGACTGACGACCCCACAACAGATCATGTTATCCCTCGAACGTCAAATGCGTTGCGGCATCGGCAAATGCGGTCACTGCACCATAGAGCATCTTTACTGCTGTACGGATGGGCCGATTTTCTGGCTCGAAGAAATTGAGAACCTGCGGGGCGCTTTATGAAAGCAACTCTGACTACCTGCCCCTACTGCGGCACCGGTTGTAATTTTTACCTGCTCAGTGATGCCGCTGGCCAACTGACCGGGATCGAACCCGCTGGAAAGCATTCCGCCAGTCGCGGGCAGTTGTGCCTCAAGGGCTGGAACGCTCATGCCTTTGTCCATCATTCCGACCGTTTAACATCGCCATTGATTAAGCAAAACGGCAAGTTTCATCCTTGCGACTGGGACAGCGCGCTCACAACCATTCATCAGCGATTGAAGCAGATCGCGAACAGCTATGGTCCTGATAGTCTGATGTTTTTCTCTTCGGCTAAAGTCAGCAATGAAGAAAATTATTTATTGATGAAACTCGCCCGGGCCGGTTTCGGCACTAACAATATCGATCACTGTGCCCGTCTCTGTCACTCATCAACCGTCACCGGCCTGGTGGAAACCCTCGGGTCCGGGGCCATGACCAACAGCCTCAGTTGTTTTGACGCTACCGATCTGGTGTTTGTTATCGGCTCCAACACAACCGAGCAACACCCCCTGATCGGCAGTCGGATTCTCCTGGCGCAACAGAGAGGGACAAAACTGATCGTTGCCGACAGCCGCAAAATTCGCCTCACAGAGCATGCCGATCTGCATCTCCGGCATCAAAATGGCAGTGATGTTGCGCTCATCAACGGGATGATGCGCCAGATTCTGCTCGACGGAATGGAAAATCGAGAATTTATCGCACAAAGAACGGAAAACATTGAAGCGCTGAGACAATCGCTTGTGCCATTCTCACCTGAATATGTCGCCAGAATTACCGGGCTCGAAGATCAGCAGATTATTACTGCGGCGCGAGCCTATGCTCAGGCCAGGAGCGCGATGATTGTCTACGCCATGGGCATCACCCAGCATAGTCACGGTGTTGACAATGTCCGTGCCCTGTCGAATCTGGCCCTGCTGACCGGAAATCTGGGGCGACCCGGCACCGGCATCAATCCCCTCCGCGGGCAGAACAATGTCCAGGGCGCCTGCGATATGGGTGCCCTGCCCGATGTTTACAGTGGCTACCAGAAAGTTGCCGATACTAAATCACGTTTGAAGTTTTCCCAGGCATGGGAAAAAGCCTTACCGGAGAATCCCGGCATGATGGCGACCCAAGCCATTGAAGCGGCAGCCGCCGGGAAAATACGCGGGATGCTGATTCTCGGGGAAAACCCGATGCTTTCGGAAGCAAACCAGACACTGGTAAAACAGGCATTGAACAACCTCGATTTCCTTGCTGTCATCGATATTTTCCCGACGGAAACGGCCCAGTTTGCTGATCTGGTTCTCCCTGCTGCCTGTTATGCCGAACGGGACGGAACCTTCACCTCAACCGAGCGACGCGTGCAACGTGGACGCAAAGGGATTGACCCGCCGGGACAGGCCTGGCCGGATTGGCAGATCCTCTGTGCGCTGCTGCAACGTTGCGGAATCAAGGCTGATTACAATTCTCCCGCGGATGTTATGGATGAAATTGCCAAACTTACTCCGAGTTACGCGGGAATTGATTATACCAGGTTGGAAAATGGAGAAGGTCTGCAATGGCCCTGCCCTGACAGCCAGCATCCCGGCACCCCGATTCTGCATCGCGAGCAATGTACACGGGGCAAAGGACACTTCAGTCCGACAAACTACCGGCCACCCAAAGAGCTGCCGGATGCAACATACCCATTGCTCCTCAGCACCGGACGTACAGCTGTTCATTGGCATACCGGCAGCATGACCCGACGCAGCCATCTCCTTGACCGGGAAGAACCTGGCGCCTTCGCTGAAATCAATCCAGAGGATGCGCGGTCGCTCAACATTCGTGAGCGCCAGAGGATCAATGTCAGCAGCCGTCGGGGGGAAATCCAGGTCAAGGCAAAATTGACTGACCGGGTGCCACCGGGGCAGGTCTTCATCCCTTTCCATTTTGCTAAAGGCGCCGCCAATGTTCTCACCAATAACGCCCTGGATCCGGAATCGGGCATCCCGGAATTTAAAGTCTGTGCCGTTAGGGTGACACCATGTTGAAACAGCTGAATCAACAGGATCTATTCAGACTCTTAGAGCAGCTGGCCATCAGTTTTCAGCTACTGGTTCCGCAAACGTTGGTGGACGGAACACGCGGCCTGCTTCCCTGGAATGGCAGCCAGACATCCATGTCTGGCGAACCGCTCCAACGCAAGCCAACTGCTCTCTTTTTCCCACAGACCGACCATTTAGTGCATCTGGGTTCCGATGGCATGGCCGCCACCCCAGCCGGGTCAGACAAACCGTTGGCACTCTGTGGTCTTAATCGGGAAGATCTTGCTGGCATCGCTTTCATCGATCGTTTTTTTGCGGCCCAGCCCGCTGATGATATCTACCTGAAAAAACGCACCGCTGCACTCATTATTGGGCTGACCGGTTACGTCGGGAGAGAACAACAATTCCAGCCACTGGCCGAGGGCCAGTGTGATTTTGAATTGATTGCCGACCAGCAGCACTGGCTGGCAGTGGCCTATACTGAGTCGGGCAAACACTGGCTGGCTGACTACCCGGATGGCCCGGAGGATGTCCTGCAACTGCTGCGCGAGACATCACGGGGGATCGCCTCACAGCATGAGCAAGCAGTAAAACGTGCCAGCCGGCTGCTTCAGGCCGAGCAGGTACCAGACAGTTTCTGGGAAGAGATTTCCGCCCGTTGCATTCGCTGTGGAGGCTGTAATTTTGCCTGCCCAACCTGCACCTGTTTCTGTGTTCAGGACCGCAAGACGATCAATGGAATTGAGCGCAGCCGCATCTGGGATTCCTGTCAACTGGATGCCTTCATGCGCGAGGCAAGCGGGCATAACCCGATGGGGACAGAACTGTTGCGCACCCGGCGCAGAATCCATCACAAACTGGTTGATGACCCGCAGCGTTGGGGTGAAACGGGATGCATTCTCTGCGGCCGCTGTGATCGGGCCTGCCCTACCGGGATCGGCATGTTTGCCATTTGCGATGAGATTGTGAGTCGTTTTGACCGCTGAAGTGGACCTATACTTGCCCTTGAACTTTTTCAGCAGAAAATCCTGAAAAATCTTGATCTGTGACTTTGTCACGCAACCGGAAATAATCTTCAGGCGTGTTGATATTGCAGAAACATTTTTCCTGAGGGTCAAGCATACTGATCTCTGCAGCTGAGAGCTTAACCAAATTGACTTGATCAAAAAAAGCAGCAACCCGCTGTTGCCCGTCGTTCAAAACTTTTTCTATCGCTGGCAGGCAGGATTTTGAGTAAACGGCATGCAAGGGTTCATGGCCACCGCTGCTGTATGGCATCACCACGTCTCCCTGATCTGCGAAAGAGCAGATGTGCCAAATCATCGGAGCTGTGATAAACGGCATATCGCAGGCCACGACAAAAACTTTCCCCGCAGAGGCATGCACCAGCGCGGAATGAATCCCAGCCAGGGAACCCCGGACAGCAGATAGATCGGGGACCTTGCAGCAGGGAATGTCCGAAAAGAGCTCCGGTGCATTGGTAACGATCAACAATTCGGAAAAGAGTGCTGCCATACGCCGGTAGACATGGTCGATAAGCCGGCCACCAAGAATCGGCAACAAAGCCTTATCGCTGCCCATTCGCCGGCTCGCTCCACCGGCCAGAATAACCCCGGTAATATTTTTGATCGGCCCTTTCGGAAAAACCTCAGAGGGCGCAGATTGATTTATGTTGTGCAGTTTATCCATACAAGTAACTAAATCACGCAAAAAAGATTTCTCAAGCTTTCGCCGCCAGATTTCCCAAAAGGTCATCATAAATGGCTGCCATCCGGACCCAATCATAGCGGTAAACTGAGGACGACAATTGACTATGAGAGGTCCGTTCAAAAGCCTGGCACGCTTGACTCAAACGGGCGACCAGATCATTAAAATCAGTATAGAAACACTGTGCATGGTATTCGGCCTCAATATGTTCGGGATAAGCCAGTCGCTGTGGCAGTAAGGGTTGGCAACCACAATAAATGGCCTGCACGACGCTCACGCCGAAAAAATCATGGATCGATGTCACCGGCAGGATATCGGCCCGCCACAACCAGCGGGCGTAATCGGAAAAAGTTTCTACGTACCCCCAGTGAAGGATTCTCTCAGCCAGGCGCTTTTTCGCCGCAGCAAAAACCTGCGGCAGCTGGTGATAGGATTCACCGAGCACGGCAACTTCAAAAGCAACGGCCTGTTCCTGTAAATAATAGAGAGCACGAAAGAATTCTTCCGGATTTTTGTCGTATTCCCAGCGATGATTCCAGAGAATCAGCGGCGGTCGGTCGGCCTGGAATCCTGCCACCGTACGGTACTGGTCAAACTTGCGCAAATCGAGGCCGAGGGTCAGGGTACGGCTCTTGTCAGCAATGCGTTTAACTGTTTCGATTTCATTCTGATCGGGAAAAGATTTCAGAAACGGTGGGAGTTCCTGGAGGAAGGACTGGCGGTGGTAATCGGAGTTGAACAGCACCGCGTCGGCGACCAGAGCAGAGCTATAGTTGATAAATGCGTAATGGGCATCGCGTTGTTGCTGCACATCAGCATCGGTTGGCGACCAGGGATAGGTCAGCTGATTTTCGTGCATGTAAAGCGCTACCGGGATATCGGCCGTTAGCTCACGGGTCAAGGCGAGAAAAGTGGTCAGGTCAAGCATGTCGGTGACAAGCAGCAGATCGGGACAAAGCCCTTCGGCAAGAAACTGGCGCGCCAAGGAAACGGCCCCACCATGCATCCGCCACTTCCAGTATTTGCCCTCCAGACAGAGGATTTTAACATCGTGGCGACTGTGGGCCTGGTATTCCTGCGCCCAGGCGGCATGGGAACCGGTTAAAAATGGCTCAAGCAGGGCTATTTTCATTGGCCGCTATCACTGTTGATGGTTCTGGTCTTTAACCATTTTCCAGGCTTCTTCGACCAGCGCATCAGCCAGTTCAGCCTGAGGAACCTTGCGCACAACTTCGCCTCGGCGGAACAGTATTCCCTGCCCCATGCCACCGGCGATCCCCAGATCAGCCTCACGCGCTTCACCGGGACCATTGACCACGCAACCCATCACCGCGATGGTCAATGGCACAGGCAAATCATTCAAACGTTGTTCAACTTCCTCAGCAATTTCAATCAGGTCAATCTGACAGCGGCCGCAGGTCGGACAGCTGACAAAAATCGGACCTTTTTCACGCAATCTCAAGCTTTTGAGAATTTCCCAGCCAACGCGAACTTCTTCGACCGGAGATCCGGTCAACGACACGCGCAGGGTATCGCCGATACCCTCAGAGAGCAGCATCCCCAGACCGATGGCGCTTTTGATCGTTCCGCTCCAGGTCGTTCCGGCTTCCGTGATGCCGATGTGCAGAGGATAATCGACCTGTTTTGCCAGCAGCCGATACGCTTCGACAGTACGGTCAATATCGGAAGCCTTTAAACTGACTTTGATTTCGCGATAATTTAATTCTTCAAGAATGCGGATATGACCCAGCGCACTGTCAACCATCGCTTCGGCCGTTGGATGGCCATATTTCTGCAGCAGTTCCTGCTCAAGCGATCCCGCATTGACACCGATCCGAATCGGTAGCTGGCGATCGGCACAGGCTTTGACCACTTCTTCCACCTTCCAGCGCTCACCGATGTTGCCGGGATTCAAGCGTAGACCGGCCACCCCCTGCTCAACAGCGGTTATTGCCAATCGATAATCAAAGTGGATATCGGCTATCAGCGGAATTGCACAGCCCCGCTGTATTGCTCCAAGCGCCAGCGCGGCTTCCATATCTGGAACAGCGCAACGGATGATTTCACATTTGGCTTCCTGCAGACTTTTGATCTGAACCAATGTCGCGGCAACATCGCGGGTGTCGGTGTTACACATCGACTGAACACTGATCGGCGCATCACCACCGATAGTAAGATCACCCAGCTTCAACTGACGAGTTTTCTGACGCAAAGAAGGTCTCCTTGGAAAAGTTCGCATAATCCAATGTTCTGCGCAGCGCAGTCTATCCAACTTGTCGGCCCCAGGCAAGTTGGATCAGTTTGACAGCAGCACGGTCTCGGAGTAATCTGCGTTTCCTCTCAGACCACTGTGATTAAATTCAACCGAAAAAGCAGACGATGAAACAAAAACCAACGAGCAAAAAAACCGCTAAGAAGCCGGTGCGCGAAACACTGAAACTGACCATTGCCGCGCTGGACAACGAAGGCATCGGCCTGGCCCCTTACGAAAACCGGACTGCTTTGGTTCAGGGCGCGTTACCGGGAGAAACAGTGATCGCCGAAGTCGAACACTTTGGCCGTACCCATATTTATACGCAACTGCTCAAAGTTTTGCGGAATGCTCCGGAACGTTCAGCCAAGATCGTCTGTGATCAGGAACATAAATGTCTCGGCTGCCCGCTGATCAGCATGAAGTACGCCGATCAACTCCTGTTCAAGCAGCAGCGAGTTGCTGAAGCCCTGCTGCAGCACAAGCTGTTGAATGATGTGACTGTCCCCGCTGTACTCCCCTCAGACCCTCCCATTGCCTACCGCGCCAGCGCCAAGCTGACCTTTGCCCGCAAACGGGAAAAAGTTCTGATCGGGCTCTATAAACGCGGAACGCACGAAGTGACCGATTGCCCCGATTGCCCGGTGCATCATCCACTGATCAATAAAATTGCTGCGGTCGTTCGTGAGGAAGTCCAGCGCCAGAAGATCTCTGTTTACAATCCGAAACATCAGCGCGGTTGCCTGCGCTACCTCCTGGTCCGAATCAGCCCGACCAACGGCAAAGCCCTGGTGACCTTTGTCAGCAACTTCCGTGATCTGAAACAACTGCCCAAACTGGCAAAATGGCTGACGCGCAAAGTTCCCGAAGTCATTGGTGTACACCAGAATGTCAACAGTTCATCCGGCAATGTGATACTCGGAGATGAAACCCTCAAGCTTCAAGGTTTACCTGATTTAATTGAACAAATCGGCGATAT
The DNA here is from genome assembly GCA_026193235.1 of Deltaproteobacteria bacterium. Taxonomy (GTDB): domain Bacteria; phylum Desulfobacterota; class Desulfuromonadia; order Desulfuromonadales; family Geopsychrobacteraceae; genus JAPHSA01. Next base: position 7,509 of record JAPHSA010000083.1, read on the forward strand.
CCGGTTGCGTATTTCCCCCGAAGCTTTTTTCCAGATCAACAGCTTACAGGCGACAAAAATTTATCAGTTGGTCCGTCGCTGGGCGGGATTGACAAAAAAGGATGTCGCCGTTGATCTTTATTGTGGCATCGGCGGGATCGCTTTACATCTGGCTCAGGATGCCGGACAGGTTTTCGGTATTGAATATGTCAGCGAAGCGGTGCGCAACGCTGTTGAAAATGCCGAGTTGAACAACTTGAGAAACTGCCGTTTTTTTGCCGGAGACGCTGATGAAGAACTGCAGAAATTGCCCCTTGAGGAAAGAAGACCAGCACTGGTCACACTCAATCCCCCCCGCAAAGGCTGTGAGAAAGGAGTCCTGGCAACGCTCTGTCACTTACAACCAAAACAGATCATCTACGTTTCCTGTGACCCTGATAGTCTGGCACGGGACCTGAAAATTCTGACCAGCAATGGGTACAGAATCGGGAGACTTCAGCCGGTGGATATGTTTCCGCAAACAGCGCATATCGAAACGATTGTACAGTTGGAGAGGATCGAACTGCAGCAAAACCAGGCCGGAGACCATTAGTAAAATACAACGCGTCTAAACACCTGCAGCCTAACAGCCTGTTTTCTAAAACGGTGAGGGAACGTCCATAACCTTAAAGATACAGCGGGCAAAATTGCGCAGAAGTTGATCGTCTTCACGCCCTTTATCCATAATCACTGTCCGTTGGCGCGTATGTGGAAAACCCTTAACGTAATGACCAATCATCTGCCCGGTTTCCAGATACTCACAGACCAGACTTTTCGACATGAAAGAAATACCGCCACCGGAAAGAACGGTCTGACAGGTCAAACGTAGGTCGTCCGATGTCACCACTCCGGCAAAATCATCCAGACTTTTCCCTCTCTCTTCCAATCCTCGATTTATCAACTGATGGGAGCTGCAACCCTCTTTCCGCGCAAACAGACACATACTCAACAAAGTGTCAAGATCCATTTCCGGTGCCGGCAAGCCTAATTCTGGAGCGCTGACAAAAACCAGTTCATCCTGCGGCAAAGAATAGGTTTGAAACATGCTGAGATCAGCATCCAGACGATGTTCAACAATGGCAATGTCGAATTCTTTGTTCAGTATTCCTATAAGGGCCTGGTCAGGGCTATGAAGTAAGAATTTCAGATCGACTGGCGAGCCACTTTCCAACATGAATCGATTGAGAACTCCCGGCAAATAGACTGTGCCGAAAGTGGGTGTACAGCAGAGTGAAACCCGCTGGCGTTCCTTGATCCGCTTCAATTTCCCCAGCATTGAGTCTTCAACACCGATAATCCGCTTGGCACTATCAAGGACAATCTCACCGGCGGCGGTTAACAGCAAGGCCACACCGGTACGATCAAACAGGGAATAGCCGAAGGCTTCTTCCAGAAATTTGATCCGCTGGGATACCGCAGACTGCGTTAAATGCAGGGTTCGAGCAGCCTTTGAGAAGCTTCCCGTTTCTACTACGGTGACCAGTGTTTTCAGGTATCTTGTATCCATATAAATATCCGAATATTAGGAACTTAGCCCATTAACAAAGCTAATATACCTATTAAAATGATTAGCTTCAATAGAATTCTCTTGAAGTGTAGTCTATGCGATGTGAAAAATTACCATACATAGAGTTTTTCTCATATTTCCGCATGAAAGGAGGGTGTAAAAGAAGCGGAACAGCTTTTAAAATGCACAAAAAGAACGTTGTTAAAATCTCATTTTGAGAACCTAAAGGAGGTAACATGATATTCAAGTCAACCGGCACCAAAACCGGCAGACTGCTGAGCCTGATTCCCCTGCTGTTGATCCTGGCCGCATGTGCCACGGGTGCAATCCGGGAGAAGTTGCTCAGCATGCCGCAAATAGAGGGTGCCGACTATGTGGGACAGGACACCTGTCTCGGCTGCCATGAGGACATGGCCGAAAGTTTCGTCCACAACGTCCACGGACGTTTGGCCGACTTCGAAATGATGGGTGCTGAAAAAGGCTGCGAATCCTGCCACGGTCCCGGCAGCCTGCACGTTGATGGTGAAGGAGACACCGACAAAATTCTCCGTCCAGCCGA
>JAPHSA010000231.1 GCA_026193235.1 Deltaproteobacteria bacterium
ACCGCTCCCTATTCAAAACAGGTCCTCGGTGCGTATGAAACCACCCCTTGCGGTCTTTGCCAGGCAAAGGTTCCTTGCGAACGACGCAACCCGATTTCAACTTGACCGGCTAGTCTCAAAACTCAGATGTCGTGAAGGTGAACTCGCCCGGACGGGTAGATGATGAATTTTTCAGATATAATTACTTTTGAGAACAACTCGCCCCGACTGATTTACATTTCAAAAGTGAAATTTTGATTTTTGAAACAAACGGAGCCAGATCTCATGAACAAGTTAGCAATTTATATTCTTTTAGGAGCTTTCTTGTGTGGTTGTGTGTCCAAGCATAGCCTCTTAGTTGAACAACGGTCGTCATTCGGCAGAATTGCTTTGGTTTCGGCAAGCTATGTTCCTGAGTTTGAGGAGAATATTTCCCATACAAGAGGTGAAGGATTTACTAAAGGTGCTGCAGCTGGTGCTGGGGCGCCTCTTTCGGGACTGGTTGGTGACCCATACGGATGCATAGTGGCGATATTTTTGGTCCCCATATGTGCCCTAGGGGGAGGAGTGTATGGTGTTGTCGCTTCGGATACTTCAGAGCAAGCACAGGTTGATGAAACTACGATCCTGAATGTCATACACCAGAGGGACATACAAATAGAGTTGAGAAAAAATGTCTACAATGTGGCTGATCAACTAACTGCTTACCACGTTGAGATGGTTGATGATATAGGGCCAAAAGAGTTTGATTCAATATTGGAAGTAAGTTTGTTAAAATTTTCATTTCTGGACTCAGGAGTTTCCAATGTGAATGTAACATTGAGAATGGAAGGATCTGCTCAGCTGATTCAGGTGTCAGGCGGTGAGAAATTATTTGATCGTTTGTATGATTTCAAATCTGAAAAAAGAACATTAGCAGAGTGGGCTGACGGAGATGGCGAATTGTTCAGGCAAGAGATAGAAGGAGGTTTACTGGAGATATCTAAAAAAATTGTAGATGACTTGTTTGTGAGAAAATGAACCTCACGTGCTGTGAATTAAAGTTCTGTGGCTAGCCCACTTTTATGCTGTATTTCACACTTGGTCTCAAACCAAGTGCACTACCAAAAGTGCGTTAAGCTGCAATTCCAACCATTATAAAAACTGCGCAGATTTGTGGCAGTCTCAGATTTTTCCCTTTCAAAACTGTTTTCCTGATATTTGCTAAAGTGTTCTGTCCAAGGCTTTCAGTTCAAATATCCTTCCTTAACCCCCAATATTTCGCAGGTCACTTTCACCGAGCTCTGACCAAAATAGAATTTCTGGTTTTTGAACGCTTAGGAACTGGTGTCACGTTACGCGGTTGTTTGCAGACCCCCCATGAGGCTTTAATTCTTGAATTAAACAATAAAGATTTCTAATTTATTTGTCGATAAGGTAACAAAGAGTCAACAAAATGTAAATACGAACCAATTAAAAAGGTTGGGAGGGCAATATGAATCAAGCGCTCAGTTCCGTATCATCACCAATCCACCATAACAACTTAAATATTTCCACCAGAGGGCAGGGGGCTTTCGACAAAACTCAACAATCTGGAAAAACGCACAAAACTTATCTTAACAAACACAGCAAACAAAAAGGGGAGGCGCTACAGCAAGCTACTGGACAGTTCCCCGCCCAGCACAAGATCAATGATGATCGCAGCCTCAAGGCATTTGCTGAACTATCAAAGTCTTTAGAAAGAGCCTTAAGCGGGGCAACTTCAGTCGATGCACAGACCGCTGATGAGGAAATGACCAAAGGTGGTGTGCGGCGTATCGGTAAAGATTTGTCCAAGCTGTTTAAAGGTATGGGGCTGGACCCTCATCTGTCAAAACAGTTGTCTAGAAGTATCACCGCTTCGATGCAGCAGGACGGTGTCGAGCAGATTGATCTATCTGTATCGATAACCCGTACTCTGAACATTGAAGCCTATCAATTGCAGAGCTCTTACACGGACAATGCTGATGGCACGAGCTCAGCAAGCACAGCCATGTCAGGTCTGCAGATTTCTGCTGTTCAAACACGCACTTTCGATTTCTCCCTGAACTTAAGTACCGGCGAATATTCTCTCAACCTCAGTCGGTCAGACTCATTTTCAGGCGCCGCATTCGACTATCAAACTCAGGCTCTGCCGGCAGAAAATTCTGATGAAACAGCTGCGCAGTTTACTCGGCTTGAAACAATAGACGAAACCATGGTTGATGGAAACGAAGAAGCTGAGGTCGATGTGCCAGCTTTTGTTGAGGCTCAGTCGAGTGGCGATATCACGGCGTTCTTTATGAGCCGTACCAGCCTGATCGAGATCAGCCGGCAGGTTCAGGGGGCTCCAATCGCACAGGCCCTTGGAGCAGAAAATGATGAAGGTGCTGCAGAAGACTCTGACGCTACGGAAAAGGCTGCCGATGTCGGGCTGGCCCTAATGCAGGGTCTTTATAGTCAGTTTGATGAAACGGCTGAACAACCGGCTCGTCTGTTTGAATCGTTGACCCAGATCAGAAATCTGCGGATTGAAGAGGAGCAGTCGGTGCGGTACCTGCGCTTCAGCTTTGACGCTTTCGCCCCTGTAGGTCTCGCGGCAAAAAATGCCGAGGGCTATCAAACCAACCTGTATCCACGTCCCGATGGCAGTCTAGGTGTGGCAGAGGAAACGCCGGTCCAGGTTAAAGTTTAAGATCTTTTCTCTCGGTTAGAATTATTGGAGCCTTCCCGTGAGTGATCTGAGATGAAAAGTCCCTGTTTGATATTGAACAGGGGCTTTTCATCGCTTCTTATTTTTGTAGACCAGGCGGAAAGAGACGCCCGCACCCAATGCCACAACCTACTACTTTTGCAAATGATTATAAATATTCAGAAAATTGTTCTCATAATTGAAATCCTGATTTTTGAAACAAAAAAGCGGAGCCATTTCTGACCCCGCTTTATGTTACACGCAGCTTTGTTGATTTTTTCTTCTTAAAAAGAAATGTTTAGTTCTACTGATTCACCAGATGTAACAGCGACCTCTTCTACCGTGAAGGTTTCTTTCCCGTATGTTGTTGCCACCACCTGGTAATCTTCTCCTGGTGCTAGATCCACCGAATATTGACCACCGTCAGCAATTTCAACAGTCTTCACAACCACCATCTGACTGTCACCACTACATTCAGTCGACCGACGAAACTCTATAGTGACATGCTGATCATCAACAGCACCTGTTATACTGACTTGGCCGGAAAGGTTACCTGACGGGGTGGTTTCTTCAAGCAGTGGTAGGCTGAAATCAACCGTGTTCAGGCTGTCTTCTCCCAAACTTACAGCCACACAGACTGGCAAATAACCGCTTCGTGTTGCTACCAGATAATAATCTCCGGGCTCCAAGAAGAGAGCATATGCTCCAGTTTCAGTCGTCAATGTTCCTGATTGAATAACAACTTGATCTTTAATATCTGCCACTTCAGGTGCAGTTGTTTGGGCGGTTACAAAAACCTGCTCAAGAGGTAGTAACGGGTCTGAATCGGTAGCCGTGACTATTCCGCCAACGATCGCATAGTCAGTGGTTGTAAGAACTTTAATGGTTGGTTTGAGTAGATATTTACCGCTCGAACCAGCTTTGACAACCGAGCGCAAAGCATCAAAATCAAGGATAAGCTCGGTTGTTTGGTTGTCATTGATGTTGAAGCCATTGACGATTTTCAAGCCAGTTTGAGAACCACTGGGAACCTTTAACTCTTGGGCTACATCATCCTGATCTATAATGTAATTGGCATAGTCATGTTGTTGGTCGAAAATGTTTAAACCCTGATCTGGCATCTCGCCAATAATCAAACGCATCTGCGTATAGTGACCGGTGTCCAGTAAAACTTCACCAAGGTTTTCAACCACGCCATTGACCAGTTCCAGCAGGTTGTAGGTTTTGCCAGGGGTCGCTACGGTCTGCCAGCTATCATTATCCTCAAGATGAACGTCAACACGATCAATGGTGACGTAAACTGCCTGGTATTCTTCTGAAGAACTGTCGGTCAGGGAGGTTGAAAGTGTTCCCTGCCCATCAACTGAACTTCCCCCGCCTCCACAAGAACTCAGGAAGATCACAGTAGTTATGCATACTAAATAAATACACAATTCTCTCAATTTCTTCATCATAAGCCTTTCTTTCTCTTCGTTAATCAATAAAACTATGTTGTCCTTGGACGAGCAGTTTACTCTCGCACTCTATCATTTAGCCTGTAATTTGCAAGCTTAACGGTCCTTATACAACACTACTAATGGGAATCTTGATAGGTAGTTTTTTATATTGGGCATTGTTAAAATTTAGCAGATTTGAGGCATCTTCCAATATTGCTGTTTCAGAAGTGTTTTCCTGGCTTTTGACAGGTCGATCTGTCCATGATTTCCCGTTCAAAAGTTACGTCATTTCCTAAATAAAGCCCCGGATCAGTTTCGACCCAGGGGCCTTAAGGCTGATTGTCGGCAAATCACACATGACAATTCTAGAAAACAGGATAATCTCAAGATTGGTGGAAGTTGACACTCTGAGCGATAGTGCACTGACACAACATTCTTTACCGGTCCGTCTCTATTGTCACAGTCACACACCAAGATACCGAGCCTTCAACTCCTCGTTATTTGCCAGCTCGGTCGTAGTGCCGAACCAGACCACCGTCCCGTTTTCCAACACATAGTGCCGGTCGGCCAACTTCATCAATGCCTCGAGGTTTTTGTCAATCACCAGGATTGACTGCCCCCGCGACTTCAGAATACCCAGCCCGGACCAAATTTCCTTACGTACCAGAGGTGCCAGCCCTTCGGTCGCTTCATCAAGAACCAGCAACTTGGGGGTTGTCATCAGTGCCCGCACGATAGCAAGCATCTGCTGTTCCCCCCCGGAGAGTTGGTTGCCATAATTGTTTAATCGTTCAGCGAGCCGTGGAAAGATTTCGAGGACTTCTTCGAGAGTATATGGTTCTTTCCGCCCACCACGATGGGCGGCGCTGACCATGATATTTTCGTAAACTGTCAGATTGGGGAAAATCTGCCGACCCTCGGGAACTAGGCCGATCCCCTGTCGGGCAATCTGATAGCTGGGCAAATGCTGGACTTCCTTGTTGTTAAAGAAAATGCGCCCGTTTGTGACCGGGGTCAGGCCGAAGATCGACTTGATCGTAGTGCTTTTGCCCATGCCATTTCGCCCGAGCAGGGTGACGACCTCGCCGTCGTGCACCTCAAGGCTTACACCGAACAATGCTTGACTGCTCCCGTAAAAAGTTTCGATCTGTTCAACCCTCAGCATGGTTCGTCATCATCTCCCAAATAGGCCTGACGTACAACTGGATTGCCGCGAATTTCTCCTGCTGTTCCGGTCATGACCACCTCGCCGTAGACCAGCACAGTGATACGATCAGCCAGGGAAAATATCGTTTTCATGTCGTGCTCGACCAGCAGGATAGTCATCTTTTCCTTAAGCCTGCGGATCAGTTTAGAGAGTTCAACAGTGCCACCCGGACCCATCCCGGCCATCGGTTCATCGAGCAGGAGCAGTCGTGGCTTACAGGCGAGTGCCATGCCGACCTCAAGCTGTTTTTTTTCACCGTGCGAGAGGTTTCCGGCAGTAATCTCAGCCCGTCCGCTTAGCCCGACCTGTTCCAGCGCCAGAACCAGATCGGCGCGTAACTTCGGTTCTCTCAAGCTCCGTGCCCAAAATCGGTAGCTGTGGCCGTGCTGGGCCTGGATGGCGAGGAGAAGATTCTCTTCAACGCTCAGCTGGGGAAACACTGATGTGATCTGGTAGGAACGTGCCAGGCCGAGGTGGGATCGACGGTATAGCGGCAGCTGGGTAATATCGCGGCCAGCAAAGAAGATCTGTCCGCTATCTGGTGTCAAATCTCCGGCTACCTGGTTAAGCAAGGTCGTTTTACCAGCACCGTTAGGGCCGATCAGGGCATGAATTTCGCCGGGAACAATCTCTAGCGAGACGTCCCGACAAGCGGCAACCGAACCGAAGCTCTTGCTCAGCTTCTCTATGCGCAACAATGACTCAGCCATGGCGTTTCCCCTTGCCGACCAGGATGCCATAAAGGCCGTGGCGGGCAAACAGTACGACCAAAATCAGCAGGGGGCCAAAGTAGACCATCCAGTGCTCAGTATAGATCGAGATACCTTCCTCGAGCAGCAGAAAGGCCGCTGCACCAAGCACCGGGCCATAGAGGGTGCCGGTTCCACCGAGGAGGACCATGACCAGAATGATCCCGGAGCGGGTCCAATGCATCAATCCCGGGCTGACGTACTCGATCTGGTTGGCGATCAAAGCACCGGCCAGACCTGCTGCGGCCCCGGCGATCACGAAGCAAAGCAACTTGTAGCGATAGGTCGGGAATCCGAGCGATTGCGTGCGCTTGTCATTTTCTCGGCAGCCACGAACAACCAATCCGAAGCGCGACTCAACCAGCCGGCCAGCCAATAACAGAAAAGCGAATAACAAACCGAGACACACATAATAAAACTGCGTGTCGTCTCCTAGATCAAGGCCCGGCAGGGTGTTGCGCGAAAAAAGGGTCAACCCGTCGTCACCGCCATAGCTTTCGAGGCCGACGAAAAAATAGAATAACATTTGCGCAAACGCCAGGGTGATCATTATGAAATGCATCCCGCTTGTGCGCAGGCTCAGAGCGCCAATGACCGCAGCCAACAGGGCAGCGCCAAGAACCGCCGCGGGCCAGGCGACCAGAGCGCTATCAGTCCCCGGAATGACAATCGGCCAGGAAATCATTGCAGTGCCCTCGAAATCGTGGTGAGCGAGGATGCCGACCACGTAAGCACCGATACCGAAGAACGCCGCGTGGCCGAGGCTGACCAGACCGCCATAGCCGAGGATCAGGTCGAGACTCACTGCAGCCAGAGCGTAGATCAGGATACGGCTGGCCAGCGAGACCAGGTAGGGCTCGCCGCCCAGTGCAGCAAGCATTGGCAGCAGGATCAGCAGTAAAGCGCCGGTACAAAGACAGATCTTTTTTCGATCGAAGTGTGAATACATACGTACTCGTCTGGAAACCGTGTCAGGCATGGGCCGGTAACAACCCCTTGGGCCGCCAAACCAGGATGATCGCCATAAGAATGTAAATCGACATGGATGCAACCGATGCGGCGACACCGTCAGCATGCGCTGCAGGTAGAAACAATCGAAAAAAGGCAGGCATAAATGCGCGACCGAGGGTATCAACCATTCCAACCAGTAATGCGCCTATAAATGCCCCACGCACCGAGCCGATGCCGCCGATGACGATAACCACAAAGGTCAGAATCAGGATGCTCTCACCCATGCCCGCCTCGACTGCCAGGATCGGACCAGCCATCATCCCGGCCAAGCCAGCGAGCAGAGTACCGAGGCCGAATACCAGAGTGTAAAGCAACTTGATATTAATCCCCAGAGCCCCGGCCATTTCTCTGTTGCTGGCTCCAGCGCGAATCTGCATGCCGATACGGGTGTGGGCAAACATCAGGTAGAGGAAAAGAGCGACCAGCAGACCCACGCCGATCACTGCGATGCGATAGCTTGGATAAGGTATACCTGGAATAATTTCGACCGCGCCGGAGAGCCAGACGGGCACATCCATGAATAGTGGCTGACGCCCCCAGATGATACGGGTTAGCTCGTTGAAAAACATGATTAATCCGAACGTGGCCAGCACCTGATCAACGTGGTCTTTTTTGTAGAGGCGCCGCAGCACCACCACTTCAACCAGCATCCCAACCAGGGCCGCCGCCGGCAGGGCTGCTACCAGTCCAAGGAGGAATGAGCCAGTACGGGCGGTAACCGTTGCCCCGACGTAAGCCCCAATCATGTAAAAGGAGCCGTGAGCAAGGTTGATGACCTGCATGATGCCGAAGATCAGCGTCAGACCGGCAGACATCAGAAACAGGGTCACTCCGAGCTGCAGCCCATTAAGAATCTGTTCAATAATAAGAAGCATCAGCGCATAAAAATACACCCCGTTTCCGGGGTGGCCATAAGTCTGGCACGACATCCCGGGACGACTGCCATGCAGTATCCCCGGGGA
>JAPHSA010000296.1 GCA_026193235.1 Deltaproteobacteria bacterium
CGGCGTTTTCTGGAACAGTGCTTCAAGAGTGTTGAGCAGCAATTTCATGGTAAAGAGGTTCCCCGGCCGTCACATTGGGGCGGATATCGTGTTGTACCTGCAATGATTGAATTCTGGCAGGAGGGGGAGCACAGGTTGCATGATCGGCTGCGCTATCGGCGGGGTGATGATGGTGAATGGCGTATAGAGCGTTTGGGGCCGTAAGTTCAGATACTCCCAGTCAGACCTCTGTCCGACAAAAGATTACCTATGAGGTTATAATTATGCGTCAGCTTTGTTATGATGTAAGAAACTTGATTCGTAAAACGTGTCGTTGGCGCAGTGATTTAACAAGAGGAGAGTGCCCATGAGATATTTTTACTTGATGCTGTGTGTGTTTTTCAGTGCTTCCATCAGTATCGCCGCCCCAGGCATACGATCGGCTCACGCTGACCAGGCGGGGATGAATTCGGGATTGTCTTTCGCCCTGAGTCATGTTCCGGACCAGCATGCCGTGGTTTGGGTCAATCGCGACAGCCGTCTGTACGGAGAAATTGTCCCGCTGAAAACGTACCGGACCTCTTACGGACAGGTCTGCCGCGAGTACGCTTCCCTTTCTTTCACCTCATCAGGACAGCAACAGGGCTTTGGTATGGCGTGCCGCCAGGATGATGGCAGTTGGCAGCTGGCGGGTCAGAAGTCGGTGCGGGGATCCATTAACGGGGCACTGGTTCATGCAAAAAATCAGGCGCAGCTTTGTTCGTATTTTTCGCACTGGCATCCACCCGTCAAAGGCATGGTGCAACCGCGCAAACGTTACCACAGCGAGGAATTCTTGCGTCAATATCAACATGCCCCCAGGCAGCGGCTGCCCTCTCCAGTCACGATACCTCAGCTGGTTGTGAACTGATACGCTGACCGGACCCTTTTGCTGTTGTGAAATTTATCAATTGTAGCGCAGGTTTGTCCGCCGCTTAAGTCAATCGAAGATCGCCGTCCATAGCGACAAGGACGGCGTTCTGTTTTCTGCCTGGCGTTTCTTTCCACTCTGTACGGTTGCGCTGTTGAGCCGCTCGGACAGCGCAGCGCCAACGCAGGCGGCGGATAAATCCGAGACCAGTCCCATTTTAAACAGGAAGATATATAGGGACATTCCCCTTTTTCTTTCCTCCCTACTGAGGGGCACGTCTATTAACTTCAAAGTTTATCTAAGCTGTGAGGCTTGCTTCTATGCATCCCTACGATAAACTTTCCCTGAAACAGCAACCCCAACCAGGAGTCCCCCTATGTCCGGCCTGTTTATGCGATGGCTCATCCTCACTGCCGCTATTATGGTTTCCGCCTACCTCTTTCCCGGCATCGAGGTGAGCGGTTTCGGTACCGCGCTGTTCGCCGCCCTGGTGCTGGGTATTCTCAACGCCTTTTTCCGGCCGATCCTGCTGATCCTCACCCTACCGATCAACATTCTCACCCTCGGCCTCTTCACTTTTGCCATTAACGCCTTCCTGCTGATGATGACCTCCGGAGTCATCGGCGGCCTGCACGTGGACGGCTTTGGCTCAGCGCTCCTTGGCTCGCTGATCATCAGCCTGGTGAGTTGGGGGCTCAGCTCGTTCATCAGTGACCGCGGACGGGTGGAGTCCATCGACATCGAGTTGCGCCGTAAGCGCGGCAATCACTGGGAATGAGTTTAAGTCACAGACTTTAATAGATCCCCCATCCGACAAGATATTTATGCTTCTCACGGCCAAGCAAAGGGGGCCTTTTAACGCTTCATCAAACCATTACTCCCAGAACATTAGCCCCTCACTCGGAACGGATCGCCCTCATTGAGTCAATTGACATCTTGCACGCCACCCTCCAAAAAGTATCAACCTGGAGGGCTTACTATTCTCCACGAAGATAAAGATATTCTGGTTATCGACAAACCGTCTGGACTGCTTACTGTCGGCAGCGATCACAATAAGTCTCCAACGACGGCGCACTACCTGCTCAACGATTACGTGCGTAAGGGCAACCCGAAATCACACCAGCGGGTGTATATCGTTCATCGCCTTGATCAAGCGACCTCAGGACTCATCGTTTTTGCCAAAAGTGAATCTGCAAAAACCTTTCTTCAAGATAATTGGGATAAAACTGATAAACACTATTTTGCTATCGTCCATGGACAGATGACCAAAAAAGAGGGGATGATGACGACCTACCTCATCGAAAACAAAGCTAACAACGTTTATTCTACTGCCAATACAAACGCAGGCAAGCTTGCCAAAACCGCCTATATCGTGATCCAGGAGAAAAAAGAATTCAGCCTGGTCGACATCCACCTTCTTACAGGTCGAAAACACCAGATCAGGGTTCATTTTGCCGATAGCGGCCATCCCGTTGTTGGCGACCAAAAATACGGCAATGATCCTGGCAACTCAAAAAGGCTGGCCTTACATTCAAAATCGCTGACCTTTACTCACCCCTTTAACAAAAAAATGATGAGCTTTGTTTCAGCAATGCCAGAGGATTTTAATCGGCTGATGGGGAAAAGATGAAGAAAGCGCTACTCTTTTAAAACGGAGATCTTCCGGGAACGTCATCTTTATCTTTATACGTTCCATAAAGAATTAACGAATATCACAGCTCAAGAATCATGTTGTTCGATACCATTAGAGATAGAACGCCTGGGTTATTGTCCGCCAAACCTAAAGAATAGTTACAAACGATCGACAGCAGATGTTACAGACCGTCAAGTGGCTGAAAAAAATAACTTGTGATATACGTTCTAGACACAGGGCAGGGAGGTTAGCTTATTTTTAAGACGAATTGCAGGGAGTTTTTATGTCCTACCGGAAAAGCAAAATAATATTCAGGTATGCAATTTTTTTGTTGCTCTCCGTTGCTATCGGTCTCGCTACTGTCGCAATTGCAAATGGACAGATGTACAGATGGGTTGATGACAAAGGACAACTCCATTTTTCAAATTCTCCACAAGCTGTTCCTGATGAAGTACGTAATAAAAACAATGAGTACAAACCAGATACTTCAAGTATTACTATAAACAAAACTGCCAAAACATCCCTAGACAGCGGCATTGACACCAGCAGTCAGTTGAGCGCAAAACAACAGCAAAAAAACACTATCTCTATTCCATACACTGCCAATGAGGGCTATGCAAGCCGGGTTATTATCGATGTAACCTTCAATGGTCAGGTCACTGTGCCGATGCTGGTTGATACTGGTTCACCCGGACTGGTCATCTCCAACAACCTGGCTGATCGTCTCAATCTTTTTGATGAAGAAGGGGGCAGGCTTATGGTGATTATCTCAGGTATCGGTGGTCAAAAAATGGCGACAAAAAGTATTATTGATAAATTGGAGATTGGAGGAATAACCGAAAAATTCATTCCAACCCATATTGTTACCGGAATGTCATCGAGCCACTACCAGGGATTAATCGGCATGGATGTTTTATCCAGCTACACCATGACCATAGATCCGACTCAGCACCGGCTGATTGCTAATCCGATCCCAGCCGCACAAGATCTCCCGGCAGGTCGCAGTAGATCCTGGTGGCAGGCCAACTTCAGGGAATTTGGTTTTTATAGCGAATACTGGAAGCGACAGGAAGAACTGATGGGAAAAAGCGACTCAGCATACGCAAGGCTACCCACAAGTGAAAAGGAAAGAATAAAGAATTTTATTCTGCAGCAAAAAAATAAAGCAACAGAATTGTACAACAAACTGGAAAGCTTTGCGCGCTGGAACACTGTGCCACGTCACTGGCGCCGGTAAATTTCACAAGAAGCAGTAGGGCAACTTTTGAGGTTACTGTGGAGACAAAAGAATAGCGAGGCCATGGAGAGACCCCGCTATAAGTAAAGATATTGGCAACGTCGCATAATATATATTATGTAAACTAAAATAGGTTCCAGGACGATTTTGGTGAATTTTATGGAACGAGGACAATTTTACCATTCACCCCTGCTTGCATGACCAGTTCATGAGCTCTTGCCGCTTGAGCTAGTGGTAACTCTGAATGAATGATCGGTTTATAGCGGCCATCGTGAAGACCGGCCCTGATAGCAGCATGAATCCGATCAAGATCATGTTGCGGTGTATTAAACAGAGACATTCCTAGAATTGAAGCGTTCTTGCCCATAATATCTCGGGGATTTATTTCTATGGTGCCACGATTCCCAATAGCAACAACCCTCCCGAACTTTGCGAGCAGCTTGAGATCGGTATCAAGATTGACATTGGCCAGCATTTCCAGGATGACATCAACCCCAGTCCCACAGGTCAGTTCCTCAACGCCAGCAAGATAATCATTTTCATTGTGGTTAAGCGCAGCAAGGATGCCCTGCTCTTGCAACAATTTGACTCCTGCGTCAGTTCCAGCGGTCCCGATGACGCGCAGTCCATTGGCTTTAGCAATCTGGATAGCCGCATGTCCAACCGCACCACTGGCCCCATGAATCAATAAGGTTTCACCAGGCAGTGCATGGGCGCGATAATTCAAAGCATAGAATGCGGTACCATAGGGCACCCCTAAAGCGGCGCCTGCGTTATAATCGACGTTGCCCGGCAAACTGTAGGTTTGATGTTCCGCGCAGATGACCTGTTCAGCATAGGTACCGGTTAAACTGCCAAAAACATAAACCCTGTCACCGACCTTGCGATGTTTGACTTCCGGGCCAATAGCGCTAATGATTCCAGCAGCATCCAGTCCGGGAGTATAAGGAAGCTCGGGCTTTATTGGATAAATCCCAGCCCGGATATAGGTGTCGACCGGGTTGACTCCGGCAGCTTTTACGCTAATTAAAACCTGGTCTTTTATTGGATTAATGTCATTAATATCAGCGAGTTGCATCGAATCTGGCTCGCCGAAACTGTGTACCTGTATTGCCTTCATAAAAAACTCCTGATTATGGACTGTGGTTTGGTATCCTCTGCGCCATTGTATCAGCCAATAGCAGCCAATTCCAGTCGGCCTCCCCAGCGGCGCAAAAGCTCTCTTCTGACGGATTCCGCCTCCGATGATCTTAATAGGTTAGTTTCGTCGACATATTTAAAGGCCTCTTGCCGGGCAGTTTCTAAAATTGAGATGTCTTTCAGCAGGTTGGCGACCCGCAAGTCTGGCAAACCGGCCTGCCTGGTACCGAGGAAATCGCCTGGCCCACGAATTTCCAGATCGGCCTCTGCAATACGAAAACCATCTTCTGTTGCGACCATAACCTTTAACCGCTTAAGGGCATCATCGGTATAATGATCGGATGGAATCAGCACACAGTAGCTTTTTTCCGCTCCTCGCCCCACTCGACCACGCAGTTGGTGCAATTGTGACAGACCGAAACGGTCAGCGTGCTCAATTACCATCAGCGTCGCATTGGGGACATCAACTCCAACCTCGATCACTGTCGTTGACACCAGTAACTGGATATCACCACTGCGGAACTGTCCCATGACCGCTTCCTTTTCCTCGGATTTTAAGCGCCCGTGCAATAATCCAATCTTAAATTCTGGAAAAATATCATTGGCAAAGGTTTCTGCAGCAACTGTTGCGGCCTGAAGGTCGCTTTTTTCCGACTCTTCAACCAGTGGATAGACAATGTAGCCTTGTCGCCCTGCCTGGAGTTCCTGTTTTATGAGTTCATAGAGTTGGTGATGCTGATTGGAGCGCACTATCTTTGTGGTCACAGGTTTTCTGCCCGGAGGTAATTGATCAATAACCGAGACAGAAAGGTCACCGTAGAGGGTCATCGATAAGGTTCGCGGTATCGGCGTAGCAGTCATAACCAGGATGTCTGGATTCACCCCTTTGTGCTTAAGCAGGCTACGTTGGCGGACACCAAAGCGGTGTTGCTCATCAACAATTCCGAGCCCGAGGTATTTAAATTCAACACCTTCCTGTAAAATGGCGTGGGTGCCGACAATCAGATCAACATCGCCATTTTTTATTGCTTCAAGGCTCGCGCGCTTAGCTTTCGCTCCCATACTCCCCTGCAATAAACCCGTTTTAAGGCCCAGTTGTTTCAGCCAAGGGTCAAAAGTGCGAAAGTGTTGCTCTGCAAGAATTTCTGTCGGGGCAACAACGGCAACCTGAGCACCGTTTTCTATAGCGATCAGTGCCGCCATAAGCGCAACCAGAGTTTTTCCACTCCCGACATCGCCCTGTAGCAAACGGTGCATCGGCTGGGGGGCCATCATGTCCTTTTTGATCTCGCCAAGGACTCGCCTTTGAGCATCGGTGAGCTTAAAGGGGAGCATTTTATTCAGTGGAATTGTGTATTTATGCCGCAAACTAAAGGCTATCCCCTGCTCTAGCTGCACCCCTGCCCGTCTTAATGCCAACCCCAGTTCAAGGTAAAAAAATTCATCAAAAACAAGCGACTGTCGGGCGCGATCTTTACCAGACTGCAGTTTATCGAGATCGCTGTGAGAATCGGGCCAGTGAATCTGTTGCAGGGCTTCTGGAATGGCGAGCAGCTTGAATTTTTTCTGCAGATGAGCGGGAAGAGTATTGGTAACCTTCTCGGCGTATTGATTCACCAGTTGGTAGCAGATTTTGCGCATCTGCTTTTGGGAAATACCTTCTGTTAACGCATAAACTGGTAGAATCCGACCAAAGTTCAGCGGATCACCCGTCAATAATTGTTCAGGGCTGGTTGTGGAATTTATCAGTTCTGAATCTGGATGGTGAATTTCTCGAATTGCAGCAAAGCGTTTCACCTCGCCGATAAAAATGGCCTGTTGACCGACAGGGAAACGTTTCTGTAACCAGGGTTGGCGATAGCGGAACCACTTGAGCGAGATCTTTCCAGTGCTGTCTCCGACGATAACCTCATAAATTCGTCTGCGGGTCCGCGTCGTAACCGCCTCACCTGAGGCCAGAACTGTAGCGGCAAAAATCTGTTGTTGATTGTCCGTCAATTGGTTGATGGTTTTTAGTTGTCGTCGGTCTTCATATCTGAGCGGGAGGTGGTAGAGACCATCTTCAATTGTTTTCAGGCCTAATTTTTCAAGTTTAGGCAGGATTCGCGGGCCGACGCCTGATAATCTGTCGAGCGATTGGCACAGGCTTGTCTGGTGGGTGGTTGCGATCAGGGATGCCATGCCCCCAGATCAATCTGCAAATATGGCATTTAACGCTGCGAGAATTTCTTCGACATCTAATCCATGGGCCCTGGCCCCATGAGCCAGAGATTCCGTGGGCGCTCCCAGGCAGCCGACACAACCCAGATTGAATTTTTCAAGAACCTGGGCCGTTGCCGGGTTCATTTGCAGTATCTCGTTGAAGGTCATGTCTTTGGTGATTTTTGGGCTCATTAATACCTCCGTTTTCTTGCAGTCATGTGTCTTTGGATTGTTCCAGAAGAATTGTGAAAATGCAAGAAAAACGGGGCATTGCCCAATGACAATACCCCGCAAAAAAACATTTTGACTATCCTTTAAATGTATTTTATGTCGGTCACTTCATAGACCTTAACCCCGGAGGGGACAATAATGTTGACTTCATCGTCCACCCGATGTCCGATCAAAGCCCTTCCTACAGGCGAAACGATAGAAATCTTACCAACCTTAATATCCGCTTCGTCTTCGCCAACAAGCTGGTACGTGACTTCTTTTTCTATATCAATGTCAAACAGAGTCACGGTAGCGCCAAAAACAATTTTATCACTGCTAATGGTTTTCGGATCAATGACCTGTGCCGTGGCTATTTTGTGGTTCAGTTCTTTGATGCGCCCCTCGACGAAACCTTGACGGTCTTTTGCCGCATCATATTCAGCATTTTCTGATAGATCACCATGACTGCGGGCTTCAGCAATATCTTGAACAACTTTCGGACGTTCAAACCGCACCAGGCTTTTTAATTCTTCCTGCAGCCGCTGATACCCCTCTACGGTCATCGGAACCGATTCATTCATAACAATTGACTCCTTAAAAAAAACAGCGGGCGGGGAAAACCCGCCCACTGGATCGATATCTATTTATTTTTGCTCAGGAAGTTGGATAATACTCTTGTAGCGGTTTAACGTCAAGAGTTTCTCTTAACATCGCCAGAATCCCGTCTGTCCCGGCTTTTATTCCGGCAACTGTCGTGAAATAAGCAATTTCGTGCATAATTACAGAACGCCTGATGGAATAGGAGTCGGTTATCGACTGCGCTCCATGGGTGGTGTTGAAAACCAGACAGATTTCGCGGCTTTTAATGGCATCAACACAGTGCGGCCGGCCTTCCTTAACCTTGTTGATCTTTTCCGCCTTGATCCCCTTCTCATTGAGATAGTCCGCAGTGCCACTGGTCGCGACAATTGAGAAGCCTGCTTCCACAAGTTTTTTAGTCGATTCAATGATTTCAACTTTATCCGAGTCTTTGACACTGATGAAAATCTTACCACTTTGAGGAAGTTTGACTCCCGCGGCAATTTGAGATTTTGCATATGCGTTACCGAAATCACAATCGATACCCATCACTTCACCGGTAGATTTCATTTCTGGTCCGAGCAATGTGTCGACTCCCGGGAATTTAACAAAGGGGAAAACCGCCTCTTTGACCGACATGTATTTCGGGATAATTTCTCCGGAAATTTTCAATTCTTTGAGGCTTTGGCCGGCCATGACTTTTGCGGCAATTTGCGCCAGGGGGCGACCCGTCGCCTTGGAAACAAAAGGAACCGTGCGACTTGCACGTGGGTTGACTTCCAGTAAATAAATATCATCGTCCTTTATCGCATATTGAATGTTCATCAAGCCAATGACTTTTAGCTCGAGAGCGAGTTCTGTCGTTTGCCGGCGAATTTCAGCCAGAATCCCATCGGAAAGAGAAAATGTCGGCAAGGCGCAGGCTGAATCGCCCGAGTGAATGCCAGCCTCTTCGATATGCTGCATGATCCCACCGATAACGACATTTTCCCCATCTGCCAGAGCATCAACATCCACCTCAATAGCGTTCTGCAGAAACCTGTCGACCAGAATCGGGTGCTCCGGTGAAGCATCAACGGCATATTTCATGTAGTCGCGGAGGCGTTCAACGTCATACACAATTTCCATTGCCCTTCCCCCGAGAACATAGGAAGGTCTGACGACAACGGGGTAACCGATGCGTTCGGCAATTATCTCCGCTTCGTCAAACGCCCGGGCAATGCCGTTTTCAGGTTGTTTTAAATGTAATTTGTTCAGCAGGGCCTGGAAGCGTTCTCGATCTTCAGCTCTATCGATGGCATCAGGAGACGTCCCGATGATCGGCACACCAGCCGCTTCCAGGGCCATGGCCAGTTTGAGAGGTGTCTGTCCGCCATACTGGACAATCACCCCTTCCGGTTTTTCCTTATCAACGATGGCGAGGACATCTTCCAGTGTCAGTGGTTCAAAATAAAGCCTGTCGGAGGTGTCATAGTCGGTTGACACAGTTTCAGGATTACAATTGACCATAATTGTTTCGAATCCGGCCTCAGACAGGGAGAATGCGCCATGGACACAACAATAATCAAACTCTATCCCCTGCCCGATCCGATTTGGCCCGCCGCCAAGGATCATGATCTTGCGACGATCAGTTGGTGCTGCTTCGCATTCTTCTTCGTAGGTAGAATAGAGATAAGGGGTGAAGGCCTCAAATTCTGCACCACAGGTGTCAACCCGCTTGTAAACCGGAAGGATAGAGTACTTCTGCCGCACATTACGGACAGCAGCTTCACTCGTTCCCCAGAGATCGGCCAGACGCCGATCAGAAAAACCGTATTGTTTTGCCTCACGCAGCAACTCAGGCATGTTCTGGTTTTCTTCGTCAAGTTTACCCTTGTGAGCAATGAGTACTGATTCCATCTCAACTATCTGGGCGATATTCGACAAAAACCAGGGGTCAATGCCACTGAGCTGATAGATTTTGTCAATGCTGTAGCCAGCGCGGATGGCGTCGGCGAGAAACCATATCCGTTCGCTGCCGGGGACTTGAAGTTTAATGAGTAGATCGTCATCTTCACTGGCGGTCAGTACCCGACCGTAGTCGGCGGTATTGCTGTAAATCTGGCTTTCAAAGCCGTAAGATCCAGTTTCAAGAGATCTTAAGGCCTTCTGCAAACTTTCTTTAAAGGTTCGGCCAATAGCCATGGCTTCACCAACGGATTTCATCTGGGTGGTCAGGGTGGCATCAGCTTGAGGAAACTTTTCAAAGGTAAAGCGCGGCACCTTGGTGACGACATAGTCAATTGTTGGTTCAAAGGAGGCCAGTGTTTCGCGAGTTATGTCATTTGGAATTTCATCGAGGCGATATCCGACAGAAAGCTTTGCCGCGATTTTGGCAATGGGAAACCCTGTTGCTTTCGAGGCGAGGGCCGATGAGCGCGAAACCCTCGGGTTCATTTCGATAACGACAAGACGCCCATCAGCGGGATTAACCCCGAACTGAATATTTGATCCGCCAGTGTCAACGCCAATTTCGCGAATTATTTTCAAAGAAGCGTCACGCAGTATCTGATACTCTTTATCGGTCAGGGTTTGTGCTGGTGCAACAGTAATGGAATCGCCCGTGTGTACCCCCATCGCATCAAAGTTTTCTATGGAGCAGATGATGACGACGTTGTCTGCGGTATCACGCATAACTTCCAGTTCAAACTCTTTCCAGCCAATAACCGATTCTTCCACCAGAATTTCATTGGTCGGAGATGCGTCGATGCCGCTAATAGCCATCCGCTCATATTCTTCGCGATTATAAGCAATGCCACCACCACTTCCGCCCAAAGTAAAAGATGGCCGGATGATGGCCGGATAGCCGATATCTTTTATGATATCCATCGCTTCTTGGTAGTTGTGCGCCAGCCCGGAACTGGGAACCGCGACACCGATTTTTTCCATTGCCTGCTTGAACAGGGTTCGATCTTCGGCTTTTTTAATCGCTTCAAGTTTTGCCCCGATCAATTCGACATTGTATTTTTCCAGCACTCCGGCTTCGGCAACGGCAACGGCTGTGTTGAGTGCCGTCTGCCCACCGAGAGTTGGCAGGATTGCATCCGGACGTTCTTTCTCAATGATTTTTGTCAAAGCTTCGGGAGTAACCGGTTCAATGTAGGTTCGATCGGCAAAATCAGGGTCGGTCATGATCGTTGCTGGATTCGAATTCAGCAGGATGACTTCATAACCTTCTTCTTTTAACGCTTTACAGGCTTGTGTCCCCGAGTAATCAAACTCACAGGCCTGGCCGATAACTATCGGACCAGCCCCGATAATAAGAATCTTTTTTATATCTTCACGTTTTGGCATGAGAATCCCTTGTCAACCAGTATAAGTCCTAATTTTTATGCTTCTTCATCATTTCGACAAATCGCTCAAACAGATATTGAGCATCATGCGGCCCGGGGGAGGCTTCGGGGTGGTATTGCACTGAAAAAGCCGGGAAAGACCGGTGTTTTATACCTTCTACCGTCTTGTCGTTGAGGTTCATATGAGTCACCTCGACAGCATCGCCGAGCGATTGCTCGTCGACGGCAAAACCATGGTTCTGCGAGGTGATTTCTACCCGCTGACGCTGGTAGTCCAGGACCGGCTGATTACCACCACGATGGCCGAACTTTAATTTATAGGTTTTACCACCTAAAGCGATTGAAAGGAGTTGATGGCCGAGGCAGATTCCAAAGACAGGGACTTTTCCCAGCAACTGGCGGATATTTTCCTGGGCATAAAAAAGCGGTTCCGGATCACCGGGGCCATTGCTCAAAAAAACTCCGTCTGGCTTCATGGAGAGGACTTGATCTGCTGCTGTTTCTGCCGGAACAACGGTCAGATCACAGCCAGCACTGGTAAGGTGGCGCAGGATGTTTCGCTTAATCCCGAAGTCGTAAGCGATAACTTTAAAAGGTTTTCTATTGGGATTGACAGCGTAGCCTTGCCCCAGCTTCCACACCCCTTCTGTTGGCTGATATGGCACAGAACAGGTGACTTCTTTGACCAGATCGCGCCCGACAATTGAAGGGGCCTGGCTGGCTTTTTTGATAAGGCTCTGAGGATCTGTGTCTATGGAAGAGATGATTCCGGTTTGTGCGCCAGCTGTTCGAATATGGCGTACGAGCGCACGTGTATCTATCCCTTCAATACTGACAACATTATTTTCTTTCAGGTAGACATCTAAACTCATTTCAGAGCGAAAATTACTGGGAAAGGGGCAGGATTCTTTAACGACAAAACCGGACAAAAAAGGACGATGCGATTCAACATCATCGGCATTGACGCCACAATTCCCAATCTGCGGGTAAGTCATAGTAACAATTTCACCATGATAGGAGGGGTCTGTCAGGATTTCCTGATATCCCGTCATGCTGGTGTTAAATACCACTTCGCCGGTGACTTCTCCGACTGAACCCAGAGCCCTCCCGATAAAATACCTGCCGTCAGCAAGTGCCAGAACTGCTTTCATTACAACCTCTAATTCTTAATAATTAGCTTTAAGTTACCTTATCTAATCCCTGCTATGGACTACTTTTCCAGCAAGCAACGTTTTTACCGCAAGGCCTTTCATGGTGGCCCCGATCCATGGGCTGTTCTTGCTTTTTGACTGGAGCTCTTCTGCCTTTACAGTCCATTCTTTATTTGGGTTGATCAGGACAATATCTGCTACGGCACCAACGGACAGAGTCCCCCGATCAATACCTAAAATATCGGCAGGCCTGCAGGTGGTCAGGGCAATTGCCTGTGTCAGTGAGAGAACTTTTTCACCAACAAGTTTAAGGCTGAGTGGCAAGAGTGTTTCCAGGCCGATAATACCGTTCATCGCAATGGCAAATTCAACGTTTTTTTCATCGCGATGATGAGGCGCATGGTCTGTTGCGATCGCATCTATGGTTCCATCTGCCAAGCCTGCGCGCACAGCATCAACATCTACCTGGCTGCGCAGAGGTGGGTTCATCTTGGCGTTGGTGTTATAGCCGCGCACAGCTTCATCGGTCAGCATAAAATGATGCGGGGTTGCCTCACAGGTGACCCTGACTCCCCTTGCTTTGGCTTGACGAACGAGTTCGACGCTGCCTTTAGTCGAAACATGGCAAACGTGCAAACGGCCACCAGTAAATTCTGCCAGCATAATTTCCCTGGCTGTTGCTGCATCCTCGGCGACCCAGGGAATCCCCTTCAGTCCAAGTTCCGTGGAAACGGACCCTTCATTCATGGCCCCGCCGGCTACCAGGGAAAGATCTTCGGCATGAGTGAATATTGGCGCATCAAAGGTCGCAGCATATTCCAGAGCGCGACGCATCATTTCACCATCTTTAATCGGTAACCCGTCATCAGAAAAACCGACGCAGCCGCCTTCTTGTAATTCCCCCATCTCAGACAGGATTTCACCTTTCATCCCCTTGGTAACGCAACCAATCGGGAAAACATTGGCACTCCCCTGCTCCCGGGCTTTACTGATAATATATTTGGTGACGGCCAGGTTGTCGTTAACCGGGCTGGTATTGGGCATACAGGCTATGGACGTAACACCACCAGCCGCTGCCGCCCTGGTGCCGCTAATGATGTCTTCCTTGTATTCCTGTCCCGGATCCCGAAGATGAACATGTATGTCAACAAGACCGGGAGTGACCAACAGGCCGGCTGCATTGATAACTTCACAATCTCCGGCATCGATGTTCGCAGCCAGTTCGGCAATTTTTCCATCGACAATCAGAATGTCGAGCTTTTCGTCAATCTTATTTGCGGGGTCAATGACGCGTCCCGATTTCACCAGAATTTTCATAATTATCACCTCTATTGTTAAATCAATCTTGCTGAAGTTTTTCACCACCGGCAACCAGATAGAGTAGCGCCATTCTTACGGCTACGCCGTTTTCAACCTGGTCAAGGATGACGTTCTGGGAGCCATCAGCAACAGCAGATGCTAACTCAACCCCCCTGTTGATCGGACCGGGGTGCATAACAATGGCATCTTTTTTCGCCAGCTTCAGTTTTTCCTCGTTCAGGCCGAAATACCGGGCATATTCGCGGACTGAAGGTATCAGTGTCGCCCCCTGCCGCTCGCGCTGGATACGCAACATCATGACGCAATCGGCATCAGTTACCGCCTCTTTCAGGTTATAATAGACTTCACAACCAAGTTTTTCTATGCCCGGGGGAACCATCGTGCGTGGCCCGGCAATACGGACCTTTGCCCCCAGTTTCTTAAGGCAATAGATATTGGAGCGCACCACGCGACTATGAGTAATGTCACCGGCAATGGTCACCGTCAGGCCCTCAATGGCACCCTTATGCTGGCGAATCGTAAACGCATCGAGTAAGGCCTGACTCGGATGCTCATGGGTGCCATCACCAGCATTAATGACTGAGCAGTTTAAACGCTCTGCCAGATAATCACAGGACCCGGAAGCGCTGTGACGCATGACGATAATATCGGGATGCATAGCTTCGATGTTCTGTGCAGTGTCCTCAAGGGTTTCACCTTTAACGACTGAGGAGGAAGAGGCGCTGATGTTAACAGTGTCAGCGGACAGTCGCTTGCCTGCGATCTCAAAAGAGGTGCGGGTGCGGGTGCTGGCCTCAAAGAACAGGTTGACAATGGTTTTGCCGCGCAGTGTCGGAACTTTTTTAATATCCCGGGTGTTGATTTCCTTGAAGCTGTCGGCCGTATCAAGAATGAAGTTGATTTCATCCGCCGACAGGTCCTTGATTCCAAGAATGTGTTTCGGGTTAAACGACATTGAAATACCTCCGCATCAACTTCTGAGTAAAAAAACAGCTTGGGGAATATTTTTTTCGTCAAAATCGACCTCAATCTGTTCATTTCGGGCTGTTGGCAGATTGCGACCGATAAAATCAGGACGAATTGGCAGTTCTCGGTGGCCACGATCGACCAGAATAGCAAGTTGCATATTTTGCGGCCGACCTAAATCCATGACCGCATCCATCGCGGCCCGAATTGTCCTGCCGGTAAACAGAACATCATCAACAAGAATGATTTTCTTATTACTGACCGGGAAGCTGATATCCGTCTGACCGACAGCAAGATTATTACGCGAGGCTAAATCATCACGGTACATGGTGACATCGATCATGCCCAGGGGGATGTCCTGCCCCTCTATTTGGGTCAGCTTTTTGTGGAGTTCGGTTGCGAGATAGGCTCCGCCGGTGCGGATGCCGATCAGAACCAGATCTTCACTCCCCTTATTTTTTTCCAGAATTTCATGAGCGATGCGGGTCAAGGCTCGATTGATTCCATCATTGTCCAGAATCTCAATTGTCTCAGTTTCCATAAAGTCCTCCCGGTTGGCGAGCAGGCATAAAAAAACACCTGCACAATGTATTGTGCAGGTGTTTTGGTCTGTTTTGGTCAGTTTTTTTCATTAGGACTCTCCCTTGATGATCTCTCGGATCAAATTAAAGGGTTAACTTACAGCTTTATTTTTCGAGAAACTAGCAGTGTCGGAAAGTCAATGTCAATTGCGGAATTGTTAAAGTTACTTTAGTCAATAGGTCTGCCGATTCGATTAAATCTGACCTTGTGCAAAAGATCGCCCTTTGCATCCCATGACCAGTATTTGATAAAAGCCAGGCCTTTGATTTTAGAGCGTTTGACAAAGCCCCAGAAACGACTGTCGTAGGAAAAGTCACGATTGTCGCCCATAACAAAATAGTTCCCTTCAGGAACCTTTATCGGCCCGACAAAATCACGCGGGCTGGCAACGGATGGAATCATCTCCTGGTCTTTGTGCACCTCTTGAGGGACATTGAAGGGTTGGCCATTCACGTAGACCTGCTTGGCCTTTACTTCAATCAGATCGCCAGGAAGGCCGATGACCCGTTTAATAAAATCACGCCGTTTAAAGTACGACTTGCCTTCATCTTCAGGAAATTCAAAAACAATGACATCGCCCCGCTCGGGACTGCGCAGAGCAAGATAGCGTTGATCCATAAACGGAAGCTGTGTTCCGTAGATAAATTTATTAACGAGCAGATGATCTCCAATCAGCAGAGTATCAAGCATTGAACCGGAAGGAATCTTGAAGGCCTGAAACAGAAAAGTACGAATGATCAGTGCTAGAACAACTGCAACAATCAGTGCTTCGGACCACTCACGATACCAGGGCTTCTTAAGGCCTATGGAGGGTTTTTTCTTGCTAAAAATTGCCATAATCTACTCTTTTACTTTTAGAATTGCCAGGAACGCTTCCTGGGGCAGTTCAACACTGCCAATCTGTTTCATCCTCTTTTTGCCAGCTTTTTGCTTTTCCAGGAGCTTTCTTTTACGGGTAATGTCGCCCCCGTAACATTTGGCAGTGACATCTTTTCTTAACGCCTTAAC
>JAPHSA010000154.1 GCA_026193235.1 Deltaproteobacteria bacterium
CCACCGGGAGACGGAGTTCCCACTCCGGGGGCAACATCAGGATCCAAGCCGTCCATATCCAGACTGATATGCAAACGGTTATGACCGCTCAAATGTTCAAGAGCCTCGCGAGCAACGACCCCCATCCCCCGTTCATCCAGATCGCGCATGGTATAAACCGTCACCCCACTCTGCTTCAGCCACCGCCGTTCACCAGCATCCAGATCACGAATGCCGATCATGACAATATCCTTGCCCGCCAGCTTTGCCCCCGGACGACCGAGATTCACCAGCTCGGGGTAGCCTTCTCCCAGCAAGGTCGCAACCGGCATGCCGTGAATATTTCCTGAAGGAGAGCTCGCAGGTGAATTGGCATCACCGTGAGCATCAACCCAGATCACCCCGACAGGAGCATCATGAGTCACCCCCCCGATGGTCCCAATCGCTAGAGAATGATCCCCACCAAGGAACAGAGGGATTTCACCATCGCTTACAGCTTGAGCGGCAGCATCATAAGCGGCCTGGCAGACACGCTGGATAGAATCACGAAACTCCGCACAGGATTCACAGGGCAGGGAATCACGCACCGGCACGTAAAGATTCCCTTCATCATGCAGTTGGTAACCCAACGCCTTAAGGCGCCCTGAAATCCCAGCATAGCGAATTGCACTGGGGCCCATATCCACCCCGCGCTGATTTTGACCCAGATCAATAGGAACGCCAATAATGCGGATCGCTTTACTCTTCATAATGTTCTTCCTGTTTCCCAGAGCTGTAAGGCACCAGGTTCTGATGGGAAAAGCAGAGATTCAGACAAAACCTTCAAGGAAGCTTTGGTTTTTGACGACCTCTGTCCCTCTCCGTCTCTGCATTATTTATTTTCTTTTCTCAGCGTCTCAGTGGTTCATTGAGGTTTCAGGTTATTCCACAAATTCATCATGAAATCCTGTGCATTGGTCAGGATTGCCACCGCTTGAGATGACCCACGGTTTGCCAGTTTATCGGCACTGAATTCTGTCATGTCGATGATGTAGAAGAAGACCGGCCTTACGGTACCATCCTCCATCACCCGATAACTTGGCACCATGTTGCCAAAGGCGATGGAATGCAGCTGCGTTGCCAGAGCAATCACCGTCGTGGTTTTCCGTGCATGCTTGCGCATCTCATTCTGTGATTCGTAGACATCGGCAATAATTTCCGGCATCGGCCCGTCATCACGGATTGAACCGGCAAGAACGTAAGGGACTTTCTGCTTTTCACAGGCGTAGATAATTCCGTCATTGAGGTTCAGGTCATCTATGGTTTGAGAGATAGAACCACGTTTGCGGACTTCGTTGAGGATATCCAGATGATTGTAATGACCGAGTGGTTTCAGATGCTGAGAATAAATATCCTGTCCCAGTCCGGTACGGAAATAGGCCGCCTCCAGATCGTGGGTTGCCAAAGCATTTCCGGCCAGCAGCACATCGCAGTAACCGTTTTCAATCAGCCCCTGCATGGCATTACGACTGTCCTTGTCAAAGGCCACTGCCGGCCCTAAGACCCAGGAGATGTAGCCATGATCCCGATCATGGCGCAGCACGTTGTAAAGATCATCATAGGATCGGGAAAAAGGCGTTTCCCTGGTTCCACGGGTGCGAAACGCAAATTTATCGACAGCTTCATTGGCTGGAGGATCGAAGCCGGTGGTATGAACGTAAAGACCTTCCTCTCCGTTCTCAGTCCGACCGATCGCTACCAGATCTCCTCTTTTAACCCGACGACCTTCGATAACATCAAGCACATCACCTTTGAGCACCAGCACTGCATCCATGCGACTTTCCGGTGCCAAGAGCCATTTCCCTCCCCCCAGATGGGCATATTCCGGATAATTGGAGGTACCATGATAATTGTCAGGGACAACCCCATCCATAGGTGCTGGCTCAAAAGTCGCCGCCGGAGCGTCAACCAGTCCTGGCTGGGTAAAATCGGGCGCAATATATTCCGGAATTATAGGATGCATAAAGGCCTCTGCTTATGAGATATAACAGCTAATAATGACATTTAAGTGTCGCTACTCTTATAGCAGAATAGGTTTTAAAGAAAAGGGTTTTTCTCCAACAACTGACTTGATTTGTTCGATAAGTCGAGGAGGCATTTCATACAATTCCCATCTCATGGAGTATTGAAAGTGATTTTCTTTGATTTTTAACACCCGCGTGAGTATTGAAGGACGTTGCGATACTCATTGAAACCTCCTGGTTTTGCGGCCTTCCCATGAAACGCATCATCCGCTTTCTACTGCCACTCCTGATTCTGTTAGTCAGTATCGGTTTTGCCGCTACTGACTGAAATCAGCTCTCAGGCGTAATTTACTCATTCCGATGGCCATTTCTCCGGGGTTCGGTATCCGCTTCGGAACCTTCCTGAGTCTGCTCCTGATCCCCGCCAGCTATCTGTTTCAACATTATTGCCTGGTGAATAAAGTCAGAGGCCTGTGCTACTGGCCACCGAAAACCTTCTGCAAAATTTCCGTTGTGCGTTTCACCGGATTCTGCCTGATCGCAGCTTCTTCCTTGCCCAGATAGAAAAAGATACCGTCCATCCCTTTTTCGACCACATAAGCCGTCAGATCGGCTTTGACATCCGGGACAAAAGGTAATGAACTGTACTGACCAATAGCCGCATCATAAGCATTGACAGCCCCGGCCTCAGAAAGACTCTTGGAAATTAAGGGTTTCATCGCCTCAGCCAGAGGCCCGGTCATTTTACCCTGGAAATAGCGTGTCGCTGAATCTTCTGGTCCCTTATATATCCGCTGGACATCTTCGATGCTCATCTCCTCAATCGATTTCCAGAAGAGTGCCTTGGCCTGGGGCGTCGCCTGTTCGGCAGCCCGGTTCAACTTTAATTCCAGATCATCCATCATGCCCGACATCCCCACAGAGCCAAGAACCGAGCGGACCTTTTTCAGATTCTCCGGCAGGGGGATATGGATATCGAGGTCATC
This sequence comes from Deltaproteobacteria bacterium, assembly GCA_026193235.1. Taxonomy (GTDB): domain Bacteria; phylum Desulfobacterota; class Desulfuromonadia; order Desulfuromonadales; family Geopsychrobacteraceae; genus JAPHSA01. Next base: position 2,969 of record JAPHSA010000154.1, read on the forward strand.
ATTAAAACCATTGGTTTGTCCCAGTTGAGCGACAACCCGTTCGGTCCCCACCCTTAAGGCCTCTTGCAATCCTGCGGCGATATCTGTCTCGGTCAATTCCGCCACACTCGGAGCTTGCTGCGTAGAGCGGTGAAATAAATCCTTTCCGGTCTTGAGCCAGTCAAACCCGACGGTTATGCCGGGGGTACTGACGACCAGCACAACAACAGAGCCGAGTAACAGCCATTTTCGCCACGGGTACGTACCTGTGTTATTTGGAAATCTCATCGTAAACCCCTTTATATTCTCCCCCATAGCACTACGGGTACTTCTAGAATAAGTATAGACTGGCCACGATGATCAGCAACAGCCCTGGAACCAGGAAAAAAATCTAGATATCTGCTATCTTTCAAGATATTTCTTATTCACTCACCAGCAAGAGGACCCGCTATGGACAAAGATAGAATTGCCGAGCATCGTAATTTTTTGAAAGATTCGTTACGCCAGACAATCAACTTCCGCTTCACTGACCAGCATCAGGGAGTTCCAGCCCCACCGATCCAGAAACCTCATCGGCCGGAGCAGGAATTGATTAAACTTCCTGCTCGAGAGACCTGGGCCGCATTTCGAGGTACTGACCTGCTGGAAGCCATTGCCAACCGCAAAAGCCACCGCCGGTTCAAAAAAGATGCTCTGACGTTAGCGGAGCTGTCTTTCCTGCTCTGGTCAACGCAAGGGATCAAAAAGGAACTGGCTCCGGGAACGGCTGTGCGAACTGTGCCTTCAGCCGGATGTCGTCATGCGTTTGAAACCTATCTGTTGGTCTCTCATGTGGAGGATCTGGAGCAAGGGCTTTATCGTTACCTCCCGCTAGAGCATGCTCTGATTCTGGAAAGAAAAGATGAAGATCTGGTTGAAAAGCTGACGCCGGCAACCCTGGGACAGGCCTTTATTTCCGCCGCGCCCGTCACTTTTGTCTGGTCCTCGATCCCTTACCGTACCGAATGGCGTTACACAACCGCAGCTCACCGGGTTATTCTGATGGATGTCGGGCATGTCTGTCAGAATCTCTATCTGGCATGTGAGGCGATCAGTTGTGGAACCTGTGCGGTGGCGGCTTATCATCAAGAATTGATGGATCAAATCCTGGACGTAGATGGTAACGATGAATTTACCGTTTATCTTGCTCCGGTCGGTAAATGTTAATTTACTGTAGTTCAGATTTGATTCGACAGACGTTGTCAGATTTGGTCACGCTCAAAATAGCTGACCACCACCCTTCAAATGTAATATAGATCATATACGAACCATTTTGCAGGACATTTGATGAGCTGATTGAATGGGTTTAGCGAGGGAAACCGACTAAGTGATCATCGATTTATCATCTATAGGAAAAATAAGTCATTTAGGGCAGTCTATTTTGTCACGGGGAACAAGCTATGAAAGATAAAGAAATGACTTCCACTGAAAAAAAATCCCCCGAACTTCGAAAGAAGTCTTCTTCCAGCGAGATAGGTGCTTTTCTCAAGGCTGCCGGTGAGGCAGCGGAGTCACAAAGCGGAAGATTGATTTTTGCTCTGGATGCAACCATGAGTCGGCAGCCAACCTGGGACCAGGCTGTCACTATCCAGGCTTCCATGTTCGATGCGGTAGGCATGGCAGGCGGTTTGTCGGTTCAGCTGGTGTTTTTTCGAGGCATTGATGAATGTCGGGCTTCGAAATGGGTCATTAATGCTGCCGCACTGCGTGATCTGATGCTCGGTATTCAATGTCTAGGTGGACAAACACAGATTGCCAAAGTCCTTGATCACGCCTATCGTGAAACAACCAAAGCAAAGGTCTCTGCACTGGTTTTCATCGGAGATGCCATAGAGGAGGACATCCACTTGCTCTGCCAAAAAGCGGGAGAACTCGGTATAAAAGGAGTACGCTGCTTTTTCTTTCAGGATGGGCACGATGTCGAGGTCGAAAATGGCTTTCGGGAAATGGCCCGGCTTACTGGCGGAGCCTATTTTCGACTTGGGCCTGATTCGGCAAAAGAACTCGCCGAACTGCTTGGTGCGGTTGCCGTATATGCGAGAGGAGGTTTGAAAGCACTTTCAAACAGTGTCAGACGAGAGGCCCGCTTACTCCTTGACCAAATGACAAAATAATTTTTCATCCTTTTCATCTGGAAAATGAATGGTTCTGTATCTTTTTTTTCTGTTATTTGCGGTGACCGGCCTTTTCTGGTTGATGACCATACCAGCCAAGCAAAGGGTTGCTGTTTTGTCGACTGCCGGGCCG
>JAPHSA010000165.1 GCA_026193235.1 Deltaproteobacteria bacterium
CTTCTATGCCCGCTATTTCTGGGCGGATTTGCTGAAGATTTATGACAATCTTTTGCGTTTCATGGCAACCTTTCAGGCGACCCCGCTCGGGGTGATGAATCTGGCCTGGGAGATGGGAACAGTGCTGGGCCGATTGCTCTGGCCGGTTTTCCTGCTGACGATGGTGGTCGGTTTTATGGCCTCCTTTCTGCAAGTGGGACCTCTGCTATCGACCAAAGTTTTTCAGCCTGATCTGAACAAGTTCAATCCGATTAAAGGGATGGCCAAGTTCGTTTCCAAACGTTCGGCTGTCGAACTTGTTAAATCACTGGCCAAAATCTCATTGATCGGTTTTGTCGCCTATAGAACGGTGGCTAATGAGTTTGAAACAGCGCTGAGCCTGTCGCTGTTGGATTTGAACCAGACATTGATTTTTCTCGGCCAGGTGGCATTTCTGGTGCTGGGGAAAACCTGCGGCATTGTCATTGCGCTGGCAGTGATCGATTTTGCCTTCAGTCGCTACGAGATGGAACAGAAGATGAAAATGACCAAACAGGAGGTCAAGGAAGAATTCAAAGAAACGGAAGGAGATCCGCAGCTTAAGGCGCGTGTTCGTTCTATGCAGCACGAAATGGCGCGGAAACGGATGATGGCCGAAGTTCCAAAGGCCGATGTCATCATCACCAACCCGACCCACCTGTCCGTGGCGATTTCCTATCAGCGGGCTGAAATGGATGCTCCGAAAATTGTGGCGAAGGGTGCGGATCACCTGGCCTTTCGTATTCGCGAAATAGCCAAGGAACATCATGTTCCAATCATCGAAAATAAGCCGGTGGCACGGGCTTTGTACAGGCAAGAGGTTGGGGACGAAGTTCCCGAAGAAATGTTTACAGCTATCGCCGAAATACTGGCCTATGTTTATGGCTTAAAGAAGAGATAAGCTACTAGAAATGTTACAAAAAATAGAATTAACAGGTATTTCCGGGCAAGCCAAAAGCTTGACAGGCACTGTCAGAATTCAGTCATTACGGAGACATGTATGGCAACATTAGAGGGAACATTTAACAATCGGTGGCGAGAAACGCTGATCCGCAGCGATGTTCTGGTCGCATTTGGGCTGGTTTTGATTCTGATGCTGATGATTCTTCCAGTACCGCCGATGCTGCTGGATATTTTTCTGTCGCTGAATATAACCATTGGTCTGCTGATTCTGATTATTTCCCTCTATACCAGACGGGCGCTTGATTTTGCCATTTTTCCCAGTGTCCTCCTGATCACCACCCTGTTCCGCCTGTCTCTCAACGTTGCTTCGACCCGTTTAATCCTGTTGCGTGGTGATGAGGGCCCCTCAGCTGCCGGAAGTGTCATTCAATCCTTCGGGCAGTTTGTTGTTGGTGGCAATTACGTCGTTGGCATCGTGATCTTTACGATTCTTGTCATTATAAATTTTATGGTTATTACCAAGGGTGCCGGACGGGTGGCAGAGGTAGCTGCCCGCTTCACCCTGGATGCCATGCCGGGTAAACAGATGGCCATCGATGCTGATCTGAATGCTGGACTGATCAGTGATGACGATGCCCGTAACAGACGTAAGGAGATCGCCTCAGAGTCAGATTTTTTTGGCGCTATGGACGGAGCGAGTAAGTTTGTCAAGGGTGATGCCATTGCCGGGATTATTATCACGCTAATTAATATCGGTGCGGGTTTTGTCATCGGGGTTGTGCAGAAGGGCATGCCGATGGCCGAGGCGGCAGCTAACTATACCATCCTCACCGTCGGTGACGGACTGGTTGGTCAGATCCCCGCCCTGATTATTTCGACTGGCGCCGGTATTATGGTGACCAGAACCGCCGGTGATGAAGATTTTGGAACTGAAATGAAGCGCCAGTTCAGCGTTCATCCCCGGGCTCTTTGGGTGGTCTCCGCCATTCTCTTCGTTTTTGCCCTGATTCCCGGGTTACCGCAGATTCCATTTTTTCTCTTGTCGCTGATTGTCGGTGCAATTGCCTGGCGGGTCCAGAAATCCCAGGAACAGCTGAGTGAACGCAGAGAACTTGAACAGGCGCCGGCCCCCAAACTTCTCGAGGAAGAGAACTATGAGCAGATGCTGGCTGTTGACCTGCTGGAAATGGAGGTTGGGTACGGGCTGATTCCACTGGTTGATACCGCCCAGAATGGCGAATTGTTACCGCGCATCAAATCGATCCGGCGACAGTTCACCCTCGACATGGGCTTTATCGTTCCCCCGGTACATATCAAGGATAACCTGCAACTCAAGCCGAACGAATACGCCATTGTGCTCAAAGGTGTCAAGATCGGTGGTGGAGAGCTGTTGCCCGGCCATTACCTGGCAATGAATCCGGGAACCGCAACGGAAACCATCAAGGGGATCGAAACCGTTGAGCCGGCGTTCAAGCTTCCGGCCGTGTGGATTTCCGAAGATAAAAAAGAGCGGGCCCAGATCTCCGGCTATACGGTGGTTGATAATACCACCGTAGTTGCGACCCACCTGAGTGAATTGATTAAAACCCACGGGCACGAGTTGCTCGGTCGACAGGAAACCCAGAACCTGCTCGACAACCTGGCCAATGACTATCCCAAGCTGGTTGAGGAGCTGGTTCCCAACCTGCTCAGCCTGGGTGTGGTCATGCGGGTGCTGCAGAATCTGCTGCGTGAAGGGGTTTCAGTCCGGGATCTTAGAACTATTTTAGAAACTTTGGCTGATTGGGCACCGGTTGTGCAAGACCCTGATCAACTGACCGAACATGTTCGTGCCATTCTGGCCCGTTCGATCAGTAACAGCCACAGCGAGGATGGACAGGTGTTGGAAGTGATGACCTTTGACCGTGATGTTGAGACAACTATTCAGGAAGCGCTGCACAGCACAGAACAAGGGGCTTACCTGGCTCTCGAGCCTGGCTTCGCCCAGGGACTGATTAACGGCCTGAATAAGGTTCTGCAGAATGTTGCCGGAGCGAACCCGGTTTTGCTGTGCACGCCAACAATCCGCCTTCATGTCAAAAGGTTGACTGAACGCTACCTGCCAGGTCTGGCAATTATTTCCCACAATGAGATCGCACCGCATCTGAAAGTGCGGTCGATAGGAACGGTGACTGTCGATGTTGGTTAAAAAATTTGAAGCGGAAAATATGGCAGCTGCTCTTAAGCAGGTCAAGGATAGCCTCGGATCTGATGCGCTGATTCTGTCAACCCGGACTCTGGGAAAAAAAGGGCTTGGAGTTCTCGGAAAGCAGACCATTGAGGTGACTGCAGCGATTGAATCACCAGCAATGAAAAACAATTTGCGCACAGCGGTTCCCAATGTGGAGCGGCCAGCAGCAGTTCTGGGCCGCATTCCAGACGCATACAGCCAACGGGTTGAAACCCTGGAAGATGAGCAGGTCTCTCTATCCAGAGCAGCAGCGCGTAAAAATCAAAAAATTGAGGTTGTCAGCAATTCTCTTGAAGATGAAGTCCGCCAGTTGCGCTCTCAACTGGAAGCGCAGAATCACAACCAACTGCAAGCCGAAATTAACGAGTTAAAAGAGTTGATGCAGCAGTTTACTCAGGGGCAACAACCTGCTTCAAACGGACCGGCTCCTGTGGCTGAGTCAGAACCGGTTCAGCTACCGGCAACAGCTCAAATTGAACAGAAAAAGCCCGTCGTCAGTCAACTGAAGAGCTCCGCAGAACTATCACTGGAAAAATTGATCAGGGTTTTGACAGAGCGTGGGATAGATCATGAAGCCGCGGCAACAATCGCCCGTTTTGCTGCTCCACAGATGAGCGAAAGACAACTTCAGGAGCCGGATCAGTGTCGCCAGTTCCTCAGCGCAACAGTTGCCGGTCTGGTCCAGACCACCGGTCCGCTCTGGTCACAGGGAGAGCCGCAGAAGCGTATTTCCCTGATCGGGGCAACCGGGGTTGGTAAAACCACTACCATCGCCAAACTTGCCGCCGAAGCGATCACACAGAGCGGTGCCCGGGTTGCCCTGGTGACTATCGACACTTACCGGATTGCAGCCGTTGAACAATTGAAAGTCTATGGTGAGATCATGGGCCTGCCGGTTGAGGTTGTCCTGTCTCCAGAACAGTTGCAGGAAGCTTTCCGCCGTCACCGTGACAAGGATCTGATTCTGATCGACACGGCAGGTCGCAGCCCGCTGGATAAGTTGCGTATCGAAGAATTAAATGAATTTCTTGGCCAGGGCTCAGAGGTTGAAAATTGCCTGGTGCTCTCTGCGCCGACTGATGAACGGCTTCAGCAGCAGACCCTGACCTCCTTCAACAAGCTGCCACTCAGTCGCTTGATTTTTACCAAGTTGGATGAAACCGATCTCTGTGGCTCGCTGATCAATGTTCCGCTCCGCAGTAATTTACCCTTGGCCTATCTGACTGATGGTCAGCAGGTCCCGGAAGACCTGCTGCTGGCTGAGTCGAAAGTTGTGGCTGATATGGTGATGGTCGGCAATGAGCAGTCACGGAGGATCGCCGTATGATCAGTGGTGCCATGGATCAGGCCGGAACTCTGCGCAGCATGCATGACCAACTGGATACGGCTACTGAACTGCATATGCCGACAACTCGGGTGCTGTCGGTGACCAGCGGTAAAGGAGGAGTCGGAAAAACAGCCGTAGTCTCCAACGTTGCCGTTGCTTTGGCGAAACAGGGCAAGAAGGTGTTGATTATTGATGCTGATCTGGGCCTGGCCAATGTCGATGTTGTACTGGGGATTTCTCCACCTTACAATCTCAACCATTTTTTTAACGGGGAACGCAGTCTAGAAGAAGTTATGGTTGAAGGCCCCTACGGGCTGAAGATTCTTCCGGCCGGTTCCGGAATTCAGCAATATACTCGGCTTGATGGCCAGCTGAAGATGCGTCTGATTGATTCCCTCGATGCGCTCGAAGAGCAATTCGATGTGGTTCTGATCGATACCGAAGCGGGAATTTCCGATAACGTGACCTATTTCAACGTTGCTGCCCAGGATATTCTGGTGGTGACGACGCCTGAACCGACAGCCATTACTGATGCCTATGCGCTGATGAAATTGCTCTCGACCCAATATCATCAGAAACGCTTTCTTCTGGCGGTCAATTCGGTTCGCGGAGCGGATGAGGGGTTGGATGTTTTTGAAAAGCTGACCATGGTCTCCGGGCGTTATCTGGATATCTCCCTCGATTATCTCGGTTGTGTCCCGTTCGATAGAAAAATGCATGAGTCGGTCAGGCAACAGCAGGTTATGGTCGATCTTTATCCCGATCACAAAGTGGCCAAGGCGTTTCTTGAGCTGGCAGATAATCTCATAGATACCCCGATGAATCAGCAGGCGCAGGGGACCCTGCAATTTTTCTGGAAGCAATTTCTCGGAGTCGGTACGGAGGCGTGTTGATGACAGTCAGTAACGGCTACGGGCTGCCGGGACCGGCAGAACGGGAAAAAATGATTGAGGCGCACCTGTCACTGGTCGATTTTCTAGTTGACCGGATGATGACACAGGTGCCTGCTTTCGTCAGCCGGGATGATATCCGCAGTGCAGCCCTGATGGGGTTGATGGACGCAGCCAACCGTTTCGATCCACGCCGTGGGGTGCTGTTTAAAACCTTCGCTGAGCGGCGTATCCGGGGAGCGGTTTTTGATGAAGTCCGGCGCATGGACTGGTTTTCACGCAGCTTGCGGGAAAAACAATCAAAGTTAGGAAAGGTGACAGAAGATCTTGGTAAGCGGCTTGGTCGGGCAGCTGAAGATCAGGAACTGGCTGAGGCTCTGGAAATGAAGCTTGATGATTTTCGTGAATTGCAACTGCAGGTCAGTCAACTTGGTTATGTCAGTTTGCATGAAAATATTGATGATACTGATGAAGTCGGCAAGTCATTTATTGATAATCTTGAAGATACCCAGCAGGCCAGTGTTCAGGAACGCATGGAAGCGGGAGAACTAACCAAGGAGCTCGCTGGTTATCTGGAACAGCTGTCAGAGAAAGAGCGGCTGGTGGTTGCCCTGCTCTATTATGAAGAACTGTCACAAAAAGAAATTTCTGAAGTTCTTGAGCTCTCGGAGGGACGTATTTCCCAATTGCACAGTCAAGCTTTGGGAAAACTTAAAATTAAAATGAAGCGCAGTATCAATGCCCTGCGTTCGGAGGACTAGAGATGGTCGCTGGACAGCTGCCATTATTGTTGGTCGGATCGATTGCCCTGTTGGCATTATTGATCGGATTCTGGCAGGGACAAATCTCGCGAAAGCTAGGTCATGAACTGGATGAACTCCGTCAGCAACTATCGAAAAAAGAAGTTATGCAAGAGCATAAACCCAGCTTCTCAAACAGTCTTGATCGGGTTGAACGGGAACAAATAAAAGTTGAAGTCCCCCGCAGTAGTGCTGAAAAATACCGTTATGTTGCTGCTCTGGCTAATCAGGGAGTCGATGCGAAAGAGATTGCCGCAGCAATGCAAATGGCTCCACTAGAAGTTGAACAGCTGCTCCAGTTGGCGCATTTGAAACAGCGTGTGGAGAGTTAAAGATTTATGGCTGGCAAGTCGATAAGCAGACATCAGCAAACAGAGGAGAAATAAGATGTCAAGCGGTAAATACTCAGCAATATCAGGAGCGGTTGCACGCATGCAGATGCTGGAAAACATCAGTGAGCATCTCGCATCAACCAAGGTCCCCGGTTACAAAAAAGGGATGATCGCTTTTGAAGCAAAGTTGGGAGAGGCAACTTCGGGTATGGCAACCAAGGGAACCAATTATACTCAGTTGAGCAAGCAGAAAATCGATTTTACACCAGGAGAAGTCGAACATAGCGGTGATCCCCTAGACCTGGCAATCAATGGTGACGGATTTTTTCAGATTCAGCGACCAGATGGTACTTTTGGTTATGCTCGAAAAGGCAATTTTGAACTCAATGGTGAAGGAAAGTTGATCGATACCAATGGCTATCCGGTTATGGGAGTTGAGGGTGGAGAAATTACTTTGCCACGTCCAGACGTTAATATTGGGCTGGATGGTTCAATCTGGGATGGGGAAACTCGTGTCGGCCAGGTGGGACTATTCCGTTTTGACGATACATCAGTGCTGGAACGAGCCGGAGGGGAAATGTTTGTCCCAACCGATAATATCCAACCGGAAACACATCCAAGCCCGAAAATATCTCAGCAATACCTTGAAACATCTAATGTCGATATGATGAAAACAATGACACGGATGACCTCGAATCTGCGGGCATTTGAAGCAACCCAGAAAGCATTGAAAATTTACAGCGATATGGGTGCCAAAGCAGCAGAAATCGGGCTGGTTCAATAAACTATAGCTTAAGGCGAATTACGCCGGGAAAGAAGGAGCCAGATATATGATTAGAGCACTTTGGACAGCAGCGAGCGGGATGCAGTCACAACAGGTTAACATGGATGTCATTGCTAACAACTTGGCCAATGTGAACAGTTCCGGCTTTAAAAAGAGTCGTGCCGATTTTCAAGATATTCTTTATCAGACGTCTAGGGCCGCTGGGACTGGTGGAGATGGTGCTGAAGTTCCTACTGGAGTGCAAGTTGGTCTTGGTTCCCGTGTGGCTGCCGTGCAGAAGGTGTTTACTACGGGTGATTTCCAGCAAACTGAAAATGAACTGGATCTGGCGATCGAAGGCCCCGGGTTCTTTCAGGTAACTTTACCCGATGGTACCGATGCCTACACCCGTTCCGGTGCTCTAAAAAAAGATAGTACGGGTCGACTGGTTACTTCCGATGGTTTCCCGGTGGTTCCAGAGATCGTAATTCCAGAAGGATCCACCTCAATCACGATCGGTAGTAGCGGTACCATTGATGTTTTGATGGATGGAGAGAGCACCTCAACACAGGTGGGAAATATTGAACTGGTTCGTTTTAGTAATCCTGCCGGTCTGAGCAGCCTGGGACGTAACCTTTATGCAGAAACGCCGACAACCGGTACACCATCAGCTGGAACTCCAGGTGAAGAAGGTTTCGGAACTCTGTCCCAGGGTTTTCTGGAAGGGTCCAATGTTAATATTATGGAAGAGATGGTCAATATGATCGCCGGACAGCGAGCCTACGAGGTCAATTCCAAAGCAATTAAGACCGCAGATGAAATGTTACAGATGACCAGTGGTCTAGTCAGATAAAGGATAAAAAGATGAAATATCTGCTCAGTCTGTTGCTGCTCGTGATAACGCCCCATATGGGTTATGGATCTTCCACGTCACATCAGCTGATTACTCAGCAGGAGATGGAGCAGGTTCTTAACGATTATATCGCCGAAGAATCAGATCTTTTGCCGCATGTGGAGCTGCGCTTTAAAGAACTGTCTTTACCCGACGCTTATCAGGTTCCCCAGGGACGGATTGAACATCAGGTGATTCCAGCGAAACCGGGTGTCATTGGCAGCCGACGGTTCACTCTTTTGACGCGCGTTGCTGGGCAGACGGTCAGTAATCAGTCGGTCCGGGTTGAATTGGAAGCCTTGGCTGAGGTTGCTGTGGTGACAGGGGCTTTAAGGCGTGGTCAAATTCTTGATGCTCAGGATGTCGAATTGCGTTACCAGAATATCTCTCATATTAAAGAACCAATTTTTGATCAGGCAGAGATCATCGGTAAGCGTTTGAAGCGTTCTGTGCGTCTGGGCGATCCATTACAGCGCCATCAGATCGAGTTTCCACCGGTGATTAAACGGGGTGAGCGGGTTGTCATCCAAGCCAATGGTCATGGACTAACCCTGACCGCCGCCGGTGAAGCAAAACAGGACGGCCGTACAGGCGAAGCGATTCGGGTGATGAACAGTAATTCCCACAAGGAAATTCTTTGTCAGGTGGTTGCCCCAGGTCTGGTAAAAGTGGAGTTATAAAATGTTGAAAAACAGTTTTTGGTTAATGCTGCTAGTTTTATTGTTAGCTGCCTGTGCCGGGCCTGCATCAAGGGTTGATCTGAACGATGTTGAGCCTCTTGTCCCCATTATTGCCGAACCGGCACCACCACAGACAGCTGGATCGCTTTGGACAGAAAGTCAGGGTGGAATATTTGTTGACCTTAAAGGTCGCACAGTTGGCGACATTATTACGGTGGTGATTGTAGAAAGTGCGAGTGCAAGTAAAGAAGCGACAACAGAAACGGATCGAACCAGCACCATGTCAGCCGGGATAACAAGTCTTTTTGGTTTAGAGAAGAATATCAGTAACTTAAACAGTACTATCGATCCCGCAGCGTTGGTCAATGCTTCCACAACCAACGATTTTTCTGGCGGCGGCAAGACCGCACGCAAGGAAAATCTGGTGGCAACGCTGACGACTCAGGTTGTTGAAGTTTTACCGAACGGTAATTTAAAGATTGAGGGCAATAAAACCGTTACCGTGAATAATGAAATGCAGATTGTCAAACTGAATGGAATTGTCCGATCAGCAGATGTTTCCCCAAACAATATTGTTGATTCAAAAAATATTCTCAATGCTCGAATTGCCTATATTGGAGAAGGTGTTATCAGCGATAAACAGCAACAGGGTTGGCTAGTGCGTGCACTGGATCAGGTCTGGCCTTTTTAAGGCAATAGGAGTTCATCATGAAAATAGAAACCAACAAAATTATTATTGCTCTGCTGATCCTATGGGGGGTTGTCCTTCTCTCAACAGCAGAAGCTTCGAGAATTAAAGAACTGGCTCAACTGGAGGGGGTACGCTCCAATCAGCTGATTGGCTATGGCCTGGTCGTTGGCCTCAACGGAACAGGTGACAGTGACAGTACTCAGTTCACGGTCCAGTCTCTGGTTAGTATGATGGAACGTCTTGGGGTGACAGTCAATCCCGATTTGGTCGAGGTAGACAATGTAGCGGCCGTTGTTGTGACTGCAGAACTACCTCCATTCGCACGTGCTGGAAGCACCATTGATGTTGCTGTCTCATCCATTGGAGATGCCGACAATCTTGCAGGTGGCACCCTCTTGATGACGCCACTGAAAGCCGCCGACGGGAAGAACTACGCGGTGGCTCAGGGTGCTCTGGTCGTAGGCTCTCTGGCCTTCGGCGGTAAAGCAGCCAAGGTGCAGAAAAACCATCCGACCGCAGGACGAATTCCTGACGGGGCCCTGATTGAACGGGAAGTGCCTTTTGTTTTTAGCGATCTTTCTGAGTTGAACTATCGTTTGAAAAATTCTGATTTCACCACGGTTTCACGGATGAGTGAGGCGGTTAATCAGCATTTTGGCGGTACCTTCTCCCGTTGTCTCGATGGTGGACAGATGCAGGTGCAGATCCCACCAGCATATCAAAATCGCGTTGTTGATTTTGTTGCTGAACTCGAGCGTCTGGACGTGATTCCCGACACCCTGGCCCGTATTGTCGTCAATGAAAAGACCGGAACTATTGTCATGGGTGAGGGTGTCAGAATTTCAACTGTGGCCGTGTCGCATGGGAACCTGAGTCTGGTGATCAGCGAACAATCCAACGTCTCGCAGCCAAATCCGCTGTCCGAAGGTCAAACTGTCGTCACCCCGGAAACCCAGGTTGATGTCGCCGAAGATGAAGGCAATCTCATTGTGCTCCAACAGGGGGTGAGTATTGGTGATGTCGCTTCGGCGTTGAACGCTATTGGTGCGACTCCACGGGATTTGATCGCTATATTCCAGGCGATTAAGGCGTCTGGGGCGCTCTATGCTGACCTGGTTGTTCTGTAAAACAGGTTAGCCACCAAGAGAACCAAAATTCTTTCTTAACGCAGAGACGGAGAATGCGCAGAGAAAACCTTAAAAGCTTTTTTTGGTTTATAAACACTTAAAAGCAGATTGTGGTTTCTTCTTTCTCTCCAACTCAGCGACTCTCCGTTAAAATGCTTGTGACTGTTTTTTGGTGTTATTGGCGCCTTCGTGGCTATGAAATAAGGTCTAGATTTATGGATCCAAAAATCGATACAGCACAATTATTCAGCCAGGCAACAACTCAGGCGCCAAAGGCCCACAGGGGGCAAGACCCGGAGAAATTGAAAGAGGCGGCTCAGCAGTTTGAGGCGATTTTTATTCAGCAGATGTTCAAAGAAATGCGCAAAACCATCCCTGATGATGGCCTGATCCAACGTGGCAATGCCGACGATGTCTATACCCAGCTGCAGGATCTCGAGGCGGCTAAAATTACCGCGCAACAGGGTGGAATCGGACTGGCTGAGTTGATGATGCAACAGTTGATGAAGGATTAGATTTGCCTGTTTTTTTTCCTTTTTGAGTTCTTACAAGGACTTAGTTACTCTCAGTTAAAATCCCCTTTTTTCACGAATTATATCTAAAGAAAACCCCCATTCAGGTCGATAAAGTTTCCAAGGAGTTCTCAACGGAGGAGACTTATGGCCGAACAGATTGACCCGACCCGCAGTATTAAACCGATTTCCACCGTTCAACAGGACGGAATGAAGCCGCAGCAACAGCATGAAAGAACCAGAAATCATGCAGAAGACCGCGTTTCTCTCGGTGATGCTGAAACGGTTGGCGAAACCTACGGGCCAGGTCTCAAAGTCGCTTCTCCCTATGAATTACTCCGCAATCTGGTCATCAAAACTCTTCAGGAACAGGGCCTTGAGCTTCAAGTCAACCTGGGTGAAGCAGAAGTTGACTTCAACACCATGAGCCAGGAAGAAGCCCAGGAACTGATTTCAGAAGATGGCTACTTCGGGGTGGAAAAAACCTCTCAACGGATCGTCGATTTTGCTGTCAACGCTTTCGGCAGCGACCCAGCTAAACTGGATCAGATGAAGGATGCCATCGATCAGGGTTTCCTTGATGCTCAAGAAGCATTCGGCGGCGCATTGCCGGAAATTTCACAACAGACCTATGACGCAATTATGGAAAAACTGGACGTTTTTGCCGCCCAGTCTGAAGAATAAGGAAGATAAAGGAGCCTGTTATGGTTGATCGAATTACGGGAAACAAAGGATTTGGCCCTCTGGGGAATATTAACCGGACTGGAAAAACTGGCGATGCCAAGAAGTCAGATTCCGGCAAAAACACGGATCGGGTTGATTTTTCCAGCGCTTTGCAAAATGCGACCAAGGCCCAGGCGACAACGGCAACTCAGGAAACTGCCCGCGCTGAAAAACTTCAGGCGTTGAAGGCCCAGATTGAAAATGGCACCTACAAGCCCGACCTGGAAAAAGTTGCCTCAAGCCTCCTGCCTTTCATCATGAAAGACAGCTGAGATGAGTCAGCTTGCCGTCAAAAAGCAACTGGAAACCCTGCTCGAGTTATTACGCCAGGAACGAGAAATGGCCAAAGATCTCGACATGCCGGGGTTACAGGCGGTGGTCGCCGCGAAGGAAGAGCTTTTGAGCGAACTCCAACCTCAACCGGAAGATGTTGAAGGGTTGCAGGATCTGCTCAAACAAATTGATCATGAGAACCGACGTAACGCTTTTCTGCTCTGGACCGGGTTGAACTGGGTGCGCGATATGATGGGCTTTTTCGGCAAAGCTTCTATGCCTCAGGTTTATGGTGGTGCGGGTCAGTCGCGTACTTTGACCCAGGGTGGTCGCTTGCTGTCGGGAAAGGTGTAGTAAAATGGGCGGTGGATTGAACGCAGCGTTAAATTCCGGACGGACGTCTCTGCAGACGAACCAGAAAGCGATTGAGATCACAGGTCTCAATGTTGCAAACGTTAATACCGAGGGCTATTCCCGGCAAACCCCCAACCTGACTCCCTACCCCTCTCTGAATTTTGGTGATTTTTTTATTGGAACCGGGGTAACTGTCGGTTCGGTCGGTCGGTCACACGATGTTTTTCTTGACGGTCAGATTAAGGACAAGTCTGCTGAAGTCGGTCTGGAAAGCAGCATGGCCAATCCTTTAGCAGAACTGGAAC
>JAPHSA010000104.1 GCA_026193235.1 Deltaproteobacteria bacterium
AAATATCAGTAATTTTACCATCCCTGAAGTGACTCGCACTGAAAAACATACGCATAATTTTTTTCTCCAATTATGTCTTATGGCTCCGGGTTCTTCATGTCTTTCAACTGACAATGGTTGCAGGATAAAGGTCCTTGATTACCGTGACCATCGTCCTTTGGCGGTAACCATAGGCGCATTTTTCATCGCAGCGGTCAGGGCCGCCGGTAACCTCTTTGGGATGAAACCTGCAAGCGACACAATCATGCTGGCCCGCAAGAACAGGTAAAGGCGAAGGAAGCTGGCAACAGCAGTGAGAATTACGCCGAGCATGGTAACCACAATTTTCAGCGGTTGGGGGGGCGGTAATAGATACTATACTATATACTGAGCGCAGGAGTGATCGTCAGTTGATTTCCAGGAATCGAATCCAGCAGTATTGAAACTCCTTTTTTAGAATGTTTTTTCAGTTTTCGATCAATGATTTCCGGAGGTATTTTGTCAAGCTTAATCTCTAATCACGTTTTTCTTCTGTTCGTCATCATTATCCTCGGTGAAGGACTCGGGCGCATCCGCATCAAGTCGTTTTCGTTTGGTTCGGCCGCCATTATCTTTGTTGCCATGGCCTTCGGCCACTTTGGCTACACCTTGCCGGTTGAATTCCAGACCCTGGGACTGGTTTTATTCATCTATACAGTCGCCGTATCGGCCGGGCCCGGCTTTTTCAAGTCGTTCAAGAAACAGGGGCTGACCCTGGCGATCGGCGCCATCATCATCATTGTCGTGGCCGCGCTGATGACGGTGCTCTGTTGCTGGTTGTTCGGCTTCGATGTTGCGACCGGCGTCGGACTTTTTGCCGGGGCTTTGACCAGCTCACCCGGCCTGGCAGTGGCGGTTGAGGCGGTCGGTGGCAATTCCGCCGCGGCCTATGGCGTCACGTATGCCGGCGGCATTATCTGTATCATCGTCTTTGTCAACATGCTGCCGCGTATTTTGAGAGTTGACGTCGGCAGTGAAGAAGCGGCGATGGACAAGGAGCTGACCGAGAACTACCAGCCCTTCACCTTTCACCACATCGAGGTCACCAACAGCAACCTGTTCGGCAAAAAGATTGTCGATATAAAACTCCGAGATATCGCCCCGGTGGTGCTGACGCGGCTTCTGCGCAAGGGGGCGACCGAGCCACTGCTGGTGAACGGTGAGACGATTTTGCAGGAAGGGGATCATCTGCGGATCGCCGGGCGCGAAAATGACCTGGAGCGGATTGAGTTGTTCCTGGGGAAGGCGATCGCTGGAGAAATTGCCTTCAACAAGGTGCTGACCAAAAAACGGATTATCGTCTCAAAACCGAGAGTGGCCGGCACCACCCTGGGCTTCTTCAATTTAAGAGAGACCTTTGGTGTGCAGGTGACGCGGATCAGCCGCAACGGCATCGACCTGTCGCCCTCGATGACCACCAGGCTGCATCTCGGCGACATAGTCCATGTGGTCGGTGAAGAGGATGCCCTGAAGAATGTCAGCCGCATCCTCGGCAACGACATGAAACAGACCTACAACGTCAGCTTCCTGCCGATCCTGATCGGCCTGGTCGCAGGTTTCCTCTTCGGCCAGATCCCTTTTGACCTCCCCCTGATCGGGCGCTTCTCTTTCGGCATCACCGGTGGCGTGCTGATTTCCGGGCTGATTCTGGGCCATCTCTACAAAACCGGTCCGTTTATCTGGGAGATGCCGACCACAGCCAATGACTTTTTACGGGAACTCGGACTGATGTTCTTTCTGGCAACCGTTGGCACCAAAACCGGGGCTACCATCGTTGCGACAGTCATTGAACAGGGGCCGAAACTGGTGGTCGCCGGGCTGATCGTCACGATTACGCCGATGGTCTTTTACGTCATCATCGGTAGATGTGTGCAAAAGATCCCGTTCCTGCGCATGCTCGGGGTTCTGACCGGAGGAATGACCAGCACCCCGGGTCTGGCCGCAGCCAACTCCTACACCAGTTCCTCTTACCCGGCTTCAGCCTACGCCACCGTTTATCCGGTCGGTCTTATCGGCATGATCCTGGCCACCAAGGCTCTGGTTTTCGTGCTTTCGGCCATCTGAATGCTGAAAAAAAGACGCCCCCTAGAGACCGGGTCGCGCCGAGGATGGCTGATAGAAAAATGCTTTTTCAGATCGCTTCCGCGGCCCTTTGAGCCGCTCCTCCCCCGGTGATTGCTTTACGAAAACCTAAGGAAAGTGTCCCTGATACAGCCCAGCTAAAATTTAACCGCCATGATAACAGTTAGTTAGTCTACTTCGTGGGGCTTCGAGTCTCGCCGTCGGTACCAGATTTTAAGAAAACCCGATCAGATATCTGATCGGGTTTATTGTTTTTCAGTGGAAGCAACAAAGCCAACAAGGGTCCACTCAATACCACCCTTTACAATTGGTATTATGTCCCCAGAATCTCCTTTGTTATACCGGTAGAAGGCATCAGGCTTGTGCGTGACACCAAAACCGGCCGGTTTGTGGCTAAAGGAGCTTCTTCCCCTTTAGCCAAGGCTACGATAACCATAGGGATTTATCAGGAAACAGGGTAACCGTCCCTGGTTGCCCTGTTGCAGAATGTAAACATCAGCTCTTTTGTCCCCTTCCTGTTATTGTTCTGGCGACGGTGCCCTCCCCGGAGTTGCGTCTACTGTCCCCGGAATCCCCAAACAGGTTTAACAGCAACGGTCGACTGATGACGCCATCCAGCTGGCACGCAATCCTTCTTGATTCAGCAATTTTTTTGTATCGCTCTGGCCTCGTCCAAAATCATATCCGGAACTTCACCAAAGCAAAGAAAAGGAGTAATCTTTCAGGAGACAATCTCCTCAGTTGGGGGCTGACGTCACTTCCACATGCTTACTCGCGAGACAAAGACTTTTACACCATGCCAATACAAGCTCAAACACTCTCCGCCGGTGGGCTCCGGGAAATGCTGATCATCGCTCTGCCAATGGTGGCCTCGTATGCCTGTGAAACAATTCTGATTTTTACCGACCGGTTATTTTTGTCACGCCTCGGGGTCATTCCGATGAATGCTGCCCTGTTGGGGGGCTTAAGCAGCTTCATGTTGATGACATTCTTCATCGGTCTGACCGGTTACGTTACAGCTCTGGCAGCTCAATATCTGGGCTCCGGGCAAACCGACAGATGTGCAAAGGTGGTATTTCAGGCTGTCCTGCTATCGCTGGCGGCGGCACCGTTGCTGCTGGCAAGTCGGCCGCTGATACATCAATTATTTGCCTTCATGGCTATTCCGCCGCAACAGCTGGCCCAGCAGCAGATCTATTTCGATATTCTGGTGTTCGGAGCGTTTCCGGTTCTGCTGCGCAACAGTTTCAGCAGTTTTTTTTCCGGCGTCGGTCGAACGCGTGTCGTCATGTTTGCTGCGCTGATCACCATGCTGATAAACATCGCTGCCAACTACATCCTCATCTTCGGTCATCTGGGCTTTCCACCCCTTGGCCTGCGCGGCGCGGCCTACGGGACACTGTTCAGCAGTTGTTGCGGCTTGCTGGTCCTGCTGACATACTATTTGAGCCGTTACACCCGCTCAACTTACGCCGTCATGCAATCTTTTCACTTTGATCGCGAACTGATGCTGAAGCTGTTGCGTTTCGGCTCCCCTGCCGGCATTGAAATGTTTCTCAACCTGCTCGCCTTTACCATCGTTATTATGCTTTTTCACGCTGACGGGCTGGTCACCGCCACCGCCGTAACCATCGTTTTCAATTGGGACATGGTCTCCTTTGTTCCGCTTCTGGGAATCCAGATCGGCGTTGTCAGTCTGGTCGGTCGTTATATGGGAGCCGGTCGTCCCGATCTTGCCGCCCGCGCGACGAATTCCGGACTGACGATGGCCCTGGCCTATTCCTCGCTGATCCTCATTCTTTTCGTCTTTCTGCCGGAATTTCTGGTCGCGGTTTTTCAGCCACAAATAACCGACGACATCTATCTCCAGGCGAACCCGCTGGCCGTGCAAATGCTGCGTCTGGCCGCATTGTACGTACTGGCCGATGCCATGATGGTGGTCTTCAGCGGCGCTTTACGTGGGGCCGGGGATACTTTCTGGACCATGTGTATTTCGGTCACCCTGCACTGGATGCTGATTCCGGTTCTGCTACTTGTCCTCAGGGTATTTAACCTACCGCCACAGATTGCATGGCTGGCGCTCATCGCCGCCTTCATGGTTTTCAGTGGCATGTTCTATCTGCGTTACCGAAGCGGGCGCTGGAAAGCTCTGAATCTGGTAGATAACAAGATATCGCTACCGCTTTTGCCGGGGGGATAACCAAAGAAACTCTGATTATGTTTTATTGCTTTACCCGCAGCGTTCCGAGCTTCTTCGACCAGCCCTGAAGATCAGGCTGAAAAGGTGACTAGCACGTCGAGCAAGGGAAGCTTTCTTACCTTCGGCGCCCTGACCGCTTTCAGTTCGATGTCCATCGACATGTACCTGCCTGCATCTCCCCAGAATCACCCGGCACGCGCTACGTACGGTCATAGAAGAGGAGCAGTTATTTCGGAGGAGCGACCGAACCGGAGTAGAACAGCTCGCACTCTCCACCAGGGAAAAGGTCTCTGCCCATCTGTAATATCTTCTCTACCGGACTGGCGAGAGACCTGAGAACACTTGGCTGTTCTACCTGCGGGTCATGGAAACTGCCCTGGAGGGTTTGGCGCACCTTGGTGCAGCCTTCGTTGTCGATCAACGCCAG
>JAPHSA010000106.1 GCA_026193235.1 Deltaproteobacteria bacterium
ATATTTATGAATTTATTTTTTGTTACTGTTTGGTAGCTTTTTTTCTTGTTTTAATGTTACCGTTTGGTAGCATAAAAATATCCTTGACCCAGATTTTGAAGACGAAGAGGTTCTGTAAAATATGCAGCTAAAAACCAAATTCATTATGCTGATCGCTCTCGTCATCTGTATTTCCTACGGTGTCACCTTCTATCGGACGTCCAGTTTTCAGCAGCAACTGGTTGTCGAACAGGCGACCCGACAGGCAAAAATGCTCTTCAACCAGATCCGGCTGACTCGTCAATGGATATCGGATCACAATGGCCTGTTTTTGCTGAAAAGCGAGGGAGTGAAAAGTAATCCATTTCTCGAGCAGGGGGAGATTCAGGATAGCCAGGGCAACTGGCTGGTCAAACGCAACCCTGCTATGGTGACACGGGAGCTCTCGGTTTATGCAGCCAAAGAAGGAATGGGACAGTTCAACGTCACCAGTCTTAATCCGATGAATCCGGATAACGCTCCTGATGATTTTGAACGGCGCGGCCTTAAGAAAATTATTGATGGCGCCATCGAAGTAGTTGAAATTGAGAAGAACGCAGGAAATTACCGCCTACGCTACCTGGCTCCATTGAAAGTTGATTCCCAATGCCTGACCTGTCATGGAAAACAGGGTTATTTGCTTGGTGATATCCGGGGCGGAATGAATGTCACAATTCCGATGGATTGGGCTTATGCGGAAATAAAAACCAACAATCGGATGCTGCTGAATATAGCTCTGGCGACAATTTTTGTCGTCTCCTTCATTATTTATCTGTTGTTTAATACCCTGGTCGCCAAACGGCTGAAGAAACTGGCCAGCATCATGGATCAATATCCTGATCAACCCCTGACCAACAACCTTGCAGATGATGAATCCAACGATGAAATTGGCCTTCTGAGCAAACAATTCTATAAACTCTGCCAACGCCTCGAAACGTCACAGCAGGAACTTGGTGAAAGCCGCGAACAGGTTTTTCAGAGTGAAAAACAGGCGGCCCTGGGTCGTCTGGTTGCGGGAATTTCCCACGAAATCAATAATCCTCTCGGTGGCATGCAGAATTGTGTGCAAACGATGCAGCGGAACATGGATCAACCCGAGTTGCAAACACGCTATTTAGATCTTCTTAGCCAGGGGATCGACAGGATAAAAGGAACCGTTCAGCAGCTTTTGAATATCGGACGAAAAGAACCTTTGGAAGTTCAACGAGGCGACATCGACCAAACGATCCGCGACTGTCTGGAACTGACCTGCATGGGAAAGAAAAATATCCAACTCGATCTGCAACTGAATATCGTGAAGCCAGTGACAACCGGGATTGAAGCTCTGCGACAGGTGATTATGAATCTGGCGGGCAATGCGGTTCAGGCAATTGGCCAGCAGGAAGGCACCATTCGAGTATCCAGTCACCTGGAACAGGAAACCATTGAAATTGAAGTTTGTGATAATGGTCCAGGCATTGCGGTTGTGCCTCTGGATAAAATCTTTGAGCCATTTTTCACAACTAAAGAGGTTGGCGAAGGGACTGGTCTGGGCCTGTCAGTCTCCCATTCGCTGATTAAACGTCTGGGTGGCAACCTCAGTGCGAAGAACAATCCGACTGTTGGTGCCTGCTTTACTCTCTCCATTCCACTAACATCGACTCCGCTGGAGGAGTTGCCATGAGTTCACGTATTCTGGTTGTGGAAGATGAAGATATTATGCGGATTACAGTCGTTGACCATCTCCATCGCCAGAACTGGCAGGTCGACGAAGCGACAAACGGTGTGGATGCCTTGGCAATGGTCAGGAAAAATCGTTACGACCTGATTCTTTCAGACATCCGAATGCCGGGCATAGATGGAGAAACATTGCTGTCCGAAGTCAAACAGCTAACTCCTCGGACTGAAGTCATCCTGATGACAGCCCATGGCAATACGGAAGGGGCCGTGAGCTGTCTGAAAAAAGGGGCCGCCGACTATATTCTCAAGCCCTTTGATCTGGATGACCTGAGCTTCCGGATTCAACGTCTGCTGGATATCCAGGAGATCAAAGCACGTTGTGTTTCCCTGGAAAACTGTTGCGGTCAACGCCAACCGATTATAGGTTCCAGCGCACCAATGCAGCGGCTCCTCAACCTGATCAGCCAAGTCACACAAACCGATTCAACGGTCCTCATTCAGGGAGAAAGTGGCACCGGTAAAGAGCTGGTAGCGGCCGCCATCCACTATGAAAGCCGGCGCGCCGATAAACCCTATATTCGAATCAATTGTGCGGCGATTCCCACCGGACTGCTGGAGTCTGAACTGTTCGGCCATGAAAAAGGGGCCTTTACCGGTGCGGAAAAGACCTCAATCGGCAAATTTGAACTGGCCGATCAGGGCACAATTCTGCTTGACGAAATTGGTGATATGCCCCTTGGTCTACAGGTCAAACTACTCCGAGTTTTACAGGAGCATGAGATTGAACGGGTCGGCGCACAAAAAACCATCAAGGTCGATGTCAGGGTACTTTGCTCCACGGCAAAAAATCTCGAAGAAGAAGTCAGGCAAGGAAAGTTTCGCGAGGATCTCTACTATCGACTCCAGGTTATTCCCATTGTTGTGCCGCCATTACGTGACAGAAAAGCAGATATTACTGAACTGACTGAACACTTTTTGAACAACTTCGGTTCGGAGCGTGGCCTCACTTTCAGCCTTTCGGAGGACACTGTACAAGCACTGAGTGATTATCCCTTCCCCGGCAATGTACGGGAACTGAAAAATATTCTTGAGCGGGTTTCGGTTCTGGCTCCGGCACCTCAGATTCAACTCTGGGACCTGCCCATTGAACTCCGCAGTCAAAAGGAGGATACAGACAGCTCTAAGGCCGTCAAGCTGGCTGTCGCCGTTGCTGATGCCGAGCAACAATGTATTCGCAATGCACTCAAAACAACCGCTGGCAATAAAACAGAAGCAGCGGAGCTGTTAGGCATCAGTCGCAAAAATTTATGGGAAAAAATGAAACTTTATGCTTTATAAGAGTTCAGCATTCTTTACCCTCAAATACCAAAGGAGATCTTCACACCATGCTTTTCGTTATTCGTTGTGTCGATAAAAAAGATCATTTACCCGTCCGTCAGAAAAACCGTCCCGCCCACGTGGAATACCTGAAAAGCTTTGGTGACAAACTTTTTGCTGCCGGAGCCATGCTGGACGACGATGAACATATGTGCGGTTCCGTCGTTATTCTTGACCTGGCTGACAAGTCTGAGGCTGAAGCTTTTGCCGCCGGTGACCCTTATGCTAAGGCTGGACTCTTTGAGCAAACAACCATTGACCGCTGGAATAAAGTTCTGCCATAAAGTTAAAATGAACTTGACCATCAACAATTCTATGCTCTACTTTTAAACCAAACAGACAGGCCGGCAACCAACGCCGGCCTGCTTTTAGCCAAGCGTTATATAGTCAAGTATACAATGCTAAGCCTCCTTCGTGTACAAAGGAACCCTGTGATACCACGAAAAGACTCCGACATTGCCGTTCAGGCGCCGCTATGGATGGAAAGAAACAACCAGAAGTATCTCGGTGATAAACGTATTTGCCTGCTGGAGCAAATTGACGTTCAGGGTTCACTTACCACAGCAGCAAAGGCTGCAGGTTTAAGCTATAAAGCCGCCTGGGATGCGTTAAACGCAATGAACAACCTTGCTGATCATCCTCTCACTGTGGCAGCAACGGGCGGATCGGGTGGCGGGGGAACCTGTTTAACCGAAGAAGGCAAAAAGGTCGTTAAGCTATTTCGAACCCTGGAGCGGGAGCACCTGAACAGCCTAGCTAAACTGGAAGAATCCTTGGGTAATGTTGATCACTACCTCCCTTTATTAAAAAGGATAACCATGCGCATCAGTGCCAAAAATGTCTTTTCCGGGGTTGTCAGTGACATTCTTCGTGATGTCTCGGTTGCCCAAATCGTTTTGACATTAAAATCCGGCCATACAATCACTGCCGTCATTGGTAATGACAGTGTTGACGACCTCAATCTTAACATTGGCAGCTCTGCCTATGCTCTGGTCAAAGCGTCTTCTGTGATGATTGCTGACCCCTCTGAAAAATTTGCGATCAGTGCGAAAAACCTTATTCGGGGCCGCATCTCCAACATCACTGAAAGTGCTGTTCTCGGCGAGGTCATTGTCGACATCGGAGCAGGAGAAAGCATCACCGCAACCATCACTGACAACAGCGTCAAACGCCTGAAATTAAAAAAAGGTGGTGAGGTATGTGCGGTCATCAAAGCAACCAGTGTCATTATCGGTGTTGAATAATTTTCGTGATTAAAAACAACTTCCTTTCAAGGAGGAAAACATGAAAAGGATTACCTTTTTCACAGCATGCATATTTTTTTTACTTTGTACGCCACTGCTGGCAGAAGACCATCTGCGCCTGGCGACCACAACCTCAACAGATAATTCCGGCCTACTGGCAGAACTGTTACCGCCTTTTGAAAAAGCCAATCATTGTCAAGTAGACGTTATTGCCGTTGGTACGGGAAAAGCGATCAAACTGGGAGAAAACGGCGATGTTGATGTTATTCTGGTTCATGCCCGCAGCCGAGAAGATGAGTTCGTCGCCAAAGGTTTTGGCATCGACCGCCGCGATGTCATGTACAACGATTTTGTCATTCTCGGACCGGACAATGACCCTGCAGAAATCAAAAATATCAAAGATGTCGGACAGGCTATGAAAATGATCGCGACATCAGGGGCACCGTTTGTCTCCCGTGGTGATGATTCCGGAACCCACACCCGGGAAAAACAGCTGTGGAAGACTGCTGGGATAACCCCTGCAGGAGGCTGGTATCTGGAAGCGGGCCGTGGTATGGGGGACGTCATCATCATGGCCAGTGAACGTTTGGGATACACCTTGAGTGATCGGGGTACCTACCTCGCTTTTAAAGAGAAAACTCCTTTGCAAATCATGGTTGCTGGTGATGCTCGGATGTTCAATCCTTACGGCGCGATCATGGTCAACCCGCAACGCCACCCCCACGTCAAAGTGGATTTGAGTCGCAGATTTCTTGATTACCTGACCAGTGCAGAAGCCCGAACATTGATTAACGGCTTCCGCAAAGGTGGCGAACAGCTTTTTTATACTGCGGAGTAATCTTTTCTTTTGAACTATTTGTACGAATCATTGCTGACAGCAATCAGACTGATTTTCCAGCTGGACCCTGAGGTCCAGGCAGCCGTCTGGACTTCACTCTATACCTCGTCCACCGCTATTGTTTTTGCTGGACTAATCGGCATCCCGAGCGGTTTATGGCTTGGACTCAGCAATTTTCGTGGCCGCCGGGTTCTAATTACCCTGCTGAATACCCTGATGGCGCTACCGACAGTTGTTGTCGGTCTGCTACTGTTCGGTCTCTTGAGCCGTCAGGGGCCTTTAGGCAGTTGGGGGCTGCTGTTTACTCCGGTCGCCATGATTCTGGGACAACTGGTACTGGCGACACCGATTGTTGCCAACCTGGTCCTTGCTGCTGTCGCCGGAGCAGACAAACGGATTCTGCCCACGCTGATAACTCTGGGGGCCTCACCTTTTCAAGCCTCCATTCAATTATTAAAAGAACTCCGTTTCGGCATTATGGCTGCCATCATTGCCGGCTTTGGCAGAGTCATTGCCGAAGTTGGGGTGGCGATGATGCTCGGCGGCAATATCCGCGGGCTCACGCGCACCATGACGACCGCCATCGCCCTGGAAACCAGCAAAGGCGAATTCGCCTTCGGTCTTGCACTCGGGATTATCTTGCTTGCAGTCGCCTTGCTGGTCAACCTGGGCTTAAACTTTCTACAGCAGCGATAGGCCGATGGAACCGATCTACACACTGAAAGATATAGAGGTGACCCTGAGCAAAAAATTCACCTTGCAAGTCCCTCAACTGGCGCTGGGAAAAGGGCAGATTCATGTCGTTACCGGACCAAACGGCGCGGGGAAAAGCACCCTATTAAACTGTTTAGCACTGCTGCGTAAGCCTCAAGTCGGCTCGGTTCAGTTCGCCGGGCACCCGGTCAACGGCAAAACCAGACAACTGCTCGACCTTAGACGCAAAATAACTCTGGTCGAACAATCCCCTTATCTGCTACAGGGAACTATCCAGAGCAATCTTGCCTTCGGTCTCAAGCTGCGAGCTATCAGCAAAGAGGAACAACAACAACGAATTACTGACGCATTGAACAGAGTCGGTTTAAAGGGTTTTTCCATCAGGTCGGTGAAAGATCTTTCAGGAGGGGAAATTCAACGGGTTGCCCTGGCTCGGGCGCTGGTCCTGCGACCGGAAGTGCTGCTGCTTGACGAACCGACAGCCAATATTGATGCTGACAGTATGGCCAGCTTTGAGAACCTATTGCTCAGCTTGCCCGCAACCGGCATGACCATCATTCTTTCAACCCATGATCAAGCCCAGGTTCTGCGTCTCGGTGGCAATCTCATTGTTATTGAGAACGGTTTGGTCCAGGAAAAGAAGGCGGTTCCAGAACCTTGATGGTTAAGCAACTGAGGCCCCACACAGGAACGGTCCCAATTCGAAATGCGATTGAAGGCCACAGCACTGCCTCCAGACAAACCAGACGCAGCAACGCATTTTATATCGGAGAGATCAGGGTGTCTCAGCCTGACCCAGTTCCTGATCTGTCATCGCCGATATCCAGCCCCCACCTAGAGCTTTGTAAAGTCTGATCAGATTTGAAATGATCGCCGCCTCACTCCTGACCAGTTCATCCCGCAGCACCAGTAGCGAGCGCTGCGCATCCAGAACATTGTTGAAGTTTACCAGCCCGGCCTGATACTGCTCACGGGCAAGCGCCTCTGCCCGCTCGGCGGCCACGGCAGCTTTATTCAGAGAATCCCGGCGTGCCTGCTCTTTGGCGTAGGCAAACAGCGCGTTTTCGACATCTTCAAGAGCGCGCAGAACGGTACTTTCATACTGGATCAGCGCCTGTTCATGGCGCGCATTCTGGGCTTCAATGTTGCGACGAACAGCTCCGGCATCAAAAACCTTCCAGCTCGCTGCTGGCCCGATCCCCCAGGTTTTACTGGTCGCCTGAAACAGATCCCCAACGCTGAGTGCTTCAAGACCAAGACTGCCAAACAGCCGGAATTTTGGATAGAGATCAGCCGTAGCAACCCCGATGCGAGCTGTTTGCAAGGCGACATTTCTTTCAGCGCGACGGACATCCGGCCGTCGCCGCAGCGTTTCGGCTGGAATGCCGACCACGATACTGATTGGCAAACTCGGCAGCGGATGTTTTATCTCCAGCTCCTCGTGCAGCTGGCCCGGAAGTTCCCCGAGTAACAGCGCTAAGCGGTTTTTGGCGGCTTCCAGTCCAGTCTCAAGTGTCGGCAGCAATGATCTGGACGTTTCCAGAATCCGTAGAGATTCCTGTACCGCCAGTTCGCCGATAATTCCGGCTTGCTGACGCGAACGATTCAGATCATAACTTTCCTGTTGTGTGCTGATATTTGCGCGACTCACTTCCAGCCGGGATTGATAGCTTCGTACTTCCACATAATTCAGCGCGACCTCTGCCAACAGACTCACCAGCAGATCATGCTGATCCTCCTGGGCTACTTCAAGATTGGCCTGTGCTGCCTCCACGGAACGCTTGACACCACCAAAAATATCCAATTCCCAACCGGCATCAAAACCGACTGCATAGACATCTCGCTCTGCTCCAGTCCCACTGCTGGCGCTGCTGCCTGATTTGCTCGCAACAGCCTCCGCCGCTAATGTCGGAAACAGTCCGGCCTGGCTGACGCCACGCATTGCCCGGGCTTCGCGGATTCTGGCCTGGGCTTCCTTCAAATCCAGATTGCCGGTGATTGCCCTTTCTTCCAGTGATGCAAGTTGTGAATCCTGCAAAACCGTCCACCAGTCGGCAAGCTCAGCAGCCGTTGTCTGACCAACGCTGACACCACCTTGCAGTTCTGTGTGCCAAGCCGCCGGTGCCTGTGCTTCAATCCGTTCATAGTTCGGTCCGACAGTCGCACAACCAGTTATTGTCAGTGCCATTACCGCCAGCAAGCAGATCAAAAAAACTCTGAAATGTTCAGCAACCAACGTTTTGCAACAGGGACGTTCTGCCATTTCTTTATTTTGTGCTCCAGACCTCATAATTGAGATCATAGTTTAGCTCCTCGTCTTTTGGCGCGCCAGGCACTCCCTTTCTCTCGTGCTGACTGAAAAATGTAGTAAAGCACCGGGACCAAGAAGATGCCGAACAGGGTTGTGCTCAACATACCGCTGAAAACCGTTGTTCCTATCGCCTTTCGACTACCGGCTCCGGCACCGGTCGCAATCACCATCGGAATCAGTCCGAAAATAAAGGTGAAAGAGGTCATCAGCACCGGCCTGAAGCGGATTCGGGCACCATCAACAGCAGCGTCCGCAAGGGGCAGCCCATCTTCCCGTCGCGACTGGGCAAATTCGACAATCAAAATAGCATTTTTACTCGCCAGTCCGACCAGCAGGACCAGACCAATCTGGGCATAAATGCTGAGACTGAAACCCGCCACCCAAAGTCCAATCAACGCACCCAGGGTAGCCACCGGAACCGAGATAATAATCGACAGGGGGATGTTCCAGCTTTCGTACTGGGCGACCAGAAACAGGTAGGCAAACAGCAGCGCGAGGACAAATAGGATGACCACCTGTCCGCTACTCTTACGCTCCTGATAAGACATACCGGACCAATCATAGCTGTAGCCTTCGGGCAATGTATTGGCCGCAACCCGCTGCATTGCGTCCATTGCTTCTCCGGAGCTGTAACCGGGAGCCGCGCCCCCGTTGATGGTAATGCTAGTCAACTGATTATAGCGATCGACGGTTTGCGGGCCAAGCAGAGTGGAAAGGGTCGCCAGACTGGTCATTGGTACCATTTCCCCTTCAGTGTTACGCACATGCAGCCTGTCGATGTCATCGATCGAGTCACGGTAGCGCGTGTCGGCCTGCACCTTGACCTGATAGCCCCGGTCATTCAGGTTGAAATCATTAACATAGCGCCCCCCCAACTGGGCCTGCAGGGTTGAGAAGATTGTGCCGATCGGAACCTTGAGTGTTTCTACCCGGGTTCGATCAATGTCCAGCGAAAGTTGCGGTGTATCTGCCGTATAGGTACTGAAAACCCGGCTCAGAGCTGGATCCTGATTAGCAGCAACAATCAGTGCTTGAGCGGCAGCAGAAAATTCCTGTGGTGATTTATCCACCAAGGCCTGTAAGCGGAAATCAAAACCACCAGTGCGCCCCAGTCCCCTGATCGGTGGCGGGGTGAAAGCACGAATATTGGCGGAAGAGATGGCCGCGAGTTTCTGTTGAGCCTTTTTCAGGATGGCATCCACATGCAGATCTGGACCTCTCCGTTCATCCCATGGGACCAGAATCACCAGACCAAAAGCAACATTATCCCCCCGTCCACTGAGCAGACTGAAGCCGCTGACCCCGAGGACACTGTCAACCCCCTGGATCTTTCTGAGCTCTGCGGTCGCCTGTTGCAGTACCGTGTCAGTCCGCGCTCGGGCGGCGGCTTCCGGGAGCTGAACATTCAGATAGATCAAGCCCTGATCTTCCTGTGGCAGAAAACTGGTTGGACGATTTTGAAACAGATAATAGCTGCTGCCAAACACCAGCAACAGCAACAGCAGAGCAACCAGCTTCCAACGAATCAACCAGGCCGCACCGACAACATAACCTTTACGGGATGCAAACAGGGCCTTGTTAAACCAGGCGAGCGGCCCATGATGGATGAGTGTGGGCTTTCTCAACAGTACGGCACAGAGAGCAGGACTCAGGGTCAGGGCACTGAAGGCGGAAATGACCACCGCGGTACAGATGGTTACAGCAAACTGTTTGTAGAGCTGGCCGGTAATTCCGGGGAGGAAAGCAACCGGGACAAAGACCGCCAGCAATACCAGCGTAGTCGAGATAATCGGTCCGGTGACCTGTCCCATTGCTTTGACTGCGGCCGCCTTAGGACTGAGATTATCCTCGTGCATGACCCGGTAGACATTTTCGACAACGACGATGGCATCATCGACCACCAGTCCAATCGACATGATCAAGGCAAACAGCGAAATGGTGTTGGCGTTATAGCCGAGCGCCAGCAACACGGCAAAGGTGCCAATCAGGGAGACCGGAATCGTGACTGTCGGTACCAGAGTCGAGCGCCAGTCCTGCAGGAAGATGAAGGTCACGGCCACGACCAGCAGAAAGGTCATAAACAGGGTCCACACCATTTCATGGATAGCGGTGGCAATATAGCGGGTTGAATCATAGATGGTCTGGTACTGCACATCGCTCGGCTGACGCTTGGCGAGCAGTTCCAGCTCTGCGCTCAGGCGCTGCATCGTTGCCAGAGCGTTGGCATCCGGAGAGCTGTAAACCGCCAGGGTCACCGCCGGGCCGCCATTGAGAATCGAACGGGTACTGTAGGATTCTGCCCCGAGCTCTACTCTGGCAATATCGCGCACCCGGACCAGGCCGCCCTGATCATTGGAGCGAACGATAATATCATTGAATTCGTCGACATTTCTGAGCCGACCTTGCGAGCGCAGGGTGTACTGCAGCTGCTGTCCGGTATTGACTGGCTCCGAACCGATCGTGCCGACAGCGGCCTGAACATTCTGCTGCCGAATCGCCGCGATCAGATCATCTGCGGTTAGTCCCAGGGCGGTCATCCGCGGCGGATCCATCCAGATCCGCATACTGTAGATCAACTCACCGAAAATGGAGACATCACTGACCCCATCAAGGCGGATAACCGCATCCTTGATAGTGCTACTGACGTAATTGCTTAAAAACAGCTTATCCTGTGAACCCTCGGGTGAATAGAAGCTGATCGCGCCGAGCATATCGGAGGAGCCTTTGCGCACCGTAACTCCCTGCGCAACCACCTCATTCGGCAATTTGGCCAACGCAGCCTGAACCCGGTTCTGCAGATTGACTTGAGCGATCGCGGGATCGGTACCGATCTGGAAGGTCACATTCAAGCTGTAACTGCCGCTGTTGGACGAAGAGGATGACATATAGAGCATATCTTCTACGCCATTGACCTCTGCTTCTATCGTCGTCGCCACGCTGTTCGCCAGCACCTGTGCGTTCGCGCCGGGGTAGAAGGCACTGACCCGCAACGTCGGCGGAGTGATTCGTGGGTACTGAGCGACCGGGATATTCAACATGGCGATAAAACCGGCCAGGGTGATCAGAATCGCCAGCACCACCGACAAACGGGGACGATCAATGAAAACTTGTGAAATCATCGATCAATCCTTTTTTGCTGCATCGGCAAACATAGTTTTAACCAGCTGCCCCGGGCGCACCTTCTGCACTCCCTGAACAATGACTACTTCTCCGGCCGTCAAACCTGTTTCTACCGCCCACAATGATCCAACGAGAGCTCCCGTCATGATCCGCCGCTGTTCCACTTTGTCCTGCTCATCCACCACCAGGACATAACGCCCATCACGATCTTCAAGAACGGCAGATTGTGGGATCACCGGCAGCAGCTTTGTTCGGCTCTGACCAGTGACCAGAGTGACGTACTGTCCCGGTAATAAGACCGCGTCAGGGTTGTCAAACAATGCCCTCACGGCAACTGTACCGGTTTTCGGATCGATCTGGTTGTCAACAAAGTCAATGCGGCCACTGTTCTCGAGCAGGCTGCCGTCAGCAAGTTTCAGTCGCGGCAGCGTGCTGCCGCCGATCTGTTTATTTGCTGCATCGGTCTGGGTTGCTTTGACGGCGGCAAGATCATTTTCACTGATGGAAAAGAGCACGCGAATCGGATCCAGCTGAACAATCCGTGCCAGAGTTCCCGATGTCGGACCGCACATATTGCCCTTAGTTAAAGCGGTTGCGCCGATTCGGCCGTCGATGGGAGCGTAAATGCGGGTGTACTCGTGATCGATTTCGGACAACCGTAACAGCGCCTGAGCCTCCTGCAGTTCAGCCTGCGCCTGCTGTTCAGCAGCTTCCGCCGCTTCAATATCGGTAACGGGAATGCCGCCAGTGCGCACCGTCCGAATCCGTTGCAGATGTTGCATGGCTTTCTTCAAAGCTGCCAGGGACTTGGCTTCACGGGCCTTGTTCGCAGCGACGCGCACGCGGTAGGGGTCCTGTTCGATCACATAAAGAAGATCACCGGCACGGACATCGCTCCCCTCTTTGAAAAGAATCTGCTCTAGAACACCGCTGACCCGGGCCTGCAGGTCAACCGTCTGCAGCGCTTCCACCCGCCCGACGTAGTCCACCGTTGGGTGAACATTCTGTTCGGTGACCCTGATAACCGATACCAATGGCGGTGGTGCGGACTTTTTGGCTGGTGCTGCGACAGCAATCATTGGGAAAGTTGTTGCCAAGACAAGGATCCCCAACAACAATATGGTTCTAGCCTTTGACCGTTTCATTGTTTCATTGCTCCAAAAGTAGAAAAAGATGCAGAAAATTATTATGACAAGCTGTCGTCCAATCACTGGGCGGGACCAGCCGTACTGATTCTGATGGCATCCCAACAGCCTTTAGCCATATGTTCGATCAGCGCATCATCCAATTCAACCAACCCGGCCATGGCGTCACGGAGTAAAAAAAGTACCGGGCCGAAAGCAAGGGCGTGCAGAACTGGACCAGGCAACGTTTTGACGGCCTTGGTCTTGTCGCTAAAAAAGAGCTGCATAAAAGGATTTTTCTGGTTGGCTCCGTTCTCTAGCAACAGTTTCTCCCGCTTTTTATCGATGCCAAACGGTGAATGATAATACTGCTCCAGAAACTTGAACTCGTGCGGATGATCCCTCAAAAAATGGATAAGGTTGGTTATGAGCTGCAGAAATTGCTGTCGCGTTGAGAGCGTTTGATCCACGTTTTTGATAATCGCCATCTGCAGTGCTTCATCAACTTCAAAGTAAAGCTTTTCGATGAGCTCATTCTTGTCTTTGAAATAGCGATAAACACTGCCGACACCAACCTGGGCCTGCTCGGCAAGTTGCGACATCGGTGCATCATGAAATCCCTGCTCGGCAAACAACTCCAGAGCAGCCTGCATAATAATTTTCTGTTTCGTTTTCTTGACGGGTAACATAAAAGGTCCTCAAGCGGAATGAACATTCCGTCCAAAATATTCATTGAGGACTTGCCTGTCAAGGTAATTGCTCTGAGTTATGCTTAATCTCGGTGGGAAGGAAATTTGAGCCTGTAAGCAGAGATAAGAAAAAACTGTTGATGTGGTCGTGCCGCTAGAAGCAGAACGAATTTACGCGATCTTCACTTTTGCAATTTAAGCTTAAAATTACCGAATATTCTTTGCTTGCAAAGATAGCTAAAATTGAATATTTTATTCCTAGCCAAAAAATCCTCCCAAAAGGTTGTTTTGGCGCGGTGTAAGGGGGTACGCCGTATCCCCTTACACTCATTACCCTTGGCATTCCTCCGATAGCTGTCCCAATTCTTCAAACCCAGGATATTGTTCAAAAAACACAGCCTTCCCGGTTTTTAGAAAGTCCTCAAAGTTCCAGTCTTCACCAGTCAACTCAACGCCATGTTCCGCCTTGATCACATAGGTTTGTGCCTGGAGTTCTGCTCCACTGGTAGAGCCGAGCAAGACTTCACGTCTGGCATACTGGGAGCCTTCAAAAAGATCAAGTCGGGCCAGCGCGAAGGGATCAACATCCAGATAGACGATTCCTTCAACGGAACAATCCTCTTGTTTGATAATACCTGGATATACTTCCCCGTGAACTCTTTTGCGGCTGAAATTTTTCAGGGATGCTTTCAGAGCCTGAAATTGGCCGCCGGAAACCCTGTGCATGATCTCCGGGTCCATCAAGGTGCCATAAGTAAAAACATTCAAAACAAAACTCCAATAATGGTCAGCATTCTCTATTTTACTGATCTTTCACTTCTATTTCATCCGGCAAATCAGCTGTGGGTGCAAACCATTCTTCGGCAACAAAATCGCTATCAGTGATTTGTTGCAAGTTCCGTTTCATATACTTGCCTTCCGCTGATACGGCAACAGTACCATCCGGCAGATAGAGCTCCCCGCTGCCCTCATAAAGGCGACCGCGATCTTTCGTGATCCGGCCCACCACCTTAAGTTCCACATCGAGAGGTACAGGTTTTTTATACCGGACCTGAAGATCCACCGTCACCCCGAATGTGTTCTGATCGTAATGCGCCATGATCGCCCGCCCAATCACTTCGTCGAGCAGCGCCGCAGAGACTCCCCCGTGAGCTATTCCCGGATAACTCTGATGTTCCTCACGAGCGGTAAAAAGTGCAATGACTTCCTTCTCGGTTGTTTCAAAAAATTGAGTTTTTAGACTGAAGGGATTCTCTATCCCGCAGACCATGCAGTTTTTGGAAATATGCTGGCCATTCTTAATTTCATGCTGCACTGATGTGTCCCCCTTTAAATTGTAAATTTTATTCTTCAGTAAAATTGAAGCAGTTTGAGCCCATCATAAAACAACAACCCGGCAAGCAGGATCAAGAGGATTCCGAGACTCCTGATAATCCGTGGGTAACATGCTCCGGATAAAAAACTTTTAGACTGACCCACCAGAATTGCCAGAAAAATTTTAGCGCCAATCAGGCAGAGATAAAAACCACAGATAAAAACCACTCCCGCGCTTAATCGTATCTGAGTTGCGCGTATCATCATCGGTCCACCGACACTGATCCAGAACAGATAGGGATGGGGACTGAGAAAGTTTGCTAGCACACCCTTGAGTAATGACTGCGAAGCCTTTTGCTCGATGCACAGCTCAATGGTTTTAACTCTCAAACTCTGCCAACCAAGCAGCAGCAGAAAAACCGCTCCTCCCAGAGAGATGATTCCCAGAACCACTTGAAACTC
>JAPHSA010000289.1 GCA_026193235.1 Deltaproteobacteria bacterium
ACATGGTGCCGTTGCCCAACTCGGACTCGAAACCCTGACCATAACAGAAACGCAGGGTCTGACCTTCAATGCCCGTCAGCTTATTGAGATGATAACCGATGGTGAAACCGTCAAAGTTGAAGTCAACAAGATGCCCGGACGGAGTGCCTCCACGCAGTTCGTTGACCCGGTAGTTGGATGGAGGACCATAGGTTGAGGGACGCCGACCGATTGAAAGGTAGAAATCGCTGCCACCAATGTCTTTCCAGTTGAAGTAAGCACGTTCAACGCGTAGCCAGTCACCCGATGGGCTGCCACCGCCAGTGCCATCCATGGTGAAGGCATTCCATGAATCAAACACCTTGGAACCGACCGAATCTCCCCAATTTTTATACATCAGCAAGCGACCAGCAAAGGTCATGTTGCTGGCAATGTCAGCCTTCATGCCCAAACGCAGCCGGGTGGTATAGGTGATATCATTGTTGATATCCGAAGTACGAGGAGCTGTTGCCAAGCGAAAGGCTCCTGCTGGGATTGGGGGCATACCTGCACCGGCCCAGCCACCAAAATTAGCGATCAGTTGATTAAATGCATCTGGATCGTTTTGCTGTAAATTATAAAAAAGATAGTCTAATGCAGTCGAAGGAGGATCGCCCGCGCTCGGGTCCATAGGATTAAATGTCAGACCGAAGGTCCCCAGGCTCTGATCTCCAGGAAGCATTCCCATCCCTTCAGCAGCTTCAGTGAAGAAGTGATTAAAATCAACCTTAATACCAGGGTTAAAGGTCACGTCCTGATAGTGCAAAGAGTCTACTGTGTTCCGTAAGTCACCATAAAAGCTGATCTTATCAAGCGCTGAATGGCGTTCCGGTTTTTCCAGCCGATCGGAGAGATCGTCCAGCTCTTCCATAATCTCGGCAATCTGCTTCTGCAGATCTTCGATGGTCGGCTGGGCAGCGAGCAATGTGGCAGGCAAGGTCAGCAGGACCGCCATCATTAAAAAAATGAATCTATTCATTCTGTTGTACCTCCTAAAAGTCGTGAAACCTCTGTTGCTTAACCGCAGGTTTCAGGGGATGGAGAATCAGCTGCTTTATCAAAAAGGAATTGATTGATATCTTTAATATCTTTTTCGGAGAGTTTTTTGAAAACATCGCCGGGGTGCTTGTCGGCTTTCTTTTCAAAATAACGATCCCATTGCGCCATGGTTTTTGACATTGGGGTCATTTCACCACCCTCACCACCGGCACCATGACAGCTTTTACAGTTCTTCTTGAACAGGTGCTTGCCTTTGCGTTGATTTCCACCCTCAATAGCCAGGGCGCTGCTTGCGGTAAAAATGAGGATTAAACCGAGTGATAAAAACTTTTTCCAGTTCATATTGATTATCTCCTTCAGTTATTGATTGTGGTCATTTGACCATACCTTTGTTGACTTGCCCTCTCAAGATTGGTGCTGAGTACTATCATCAAGAAAAAGAGTTTTCAAGTGCTTTTTGCACATATATTTAGAAAAAATAACCATATAAAGAACTTATACCCACATAAGTAGATGTGTATTTTGTTTTTTTAAGCGTTTCCAAATAGTTGTCAAGAATTTATTAAAATAATGCGCTTTGGGGTTAACCAACACAGGATAGCGCCCTACCGTTAGAATCGTCGCCAGAAAAACTCTCTAAGTCTGTGTAGGTATAAGAACCTCTGTGGATCCCATCAAAAAGTCTTATCAATCCAGAGGCATATTGATAGCGCTGCGGGAATTCTATAGAGTAAAGAAACAAATTATTTTTCAGGAGGAATGATGCCGATCTCTTTTTACGAAGCCCGCCAGCAGATACTGGACAAGGTTCCCCTGCTCGACATTGAAAAGGTCCCGCTGCTTGAAGCTGCCGGAAGAGCAATCGCAGAAGATATTGTTGCGCCGCAGGCTTTGCCACCGTTCAATAATTCAGCAATGGATGGCTACGCTGTCCGGATAAAAGATTGCGCAACGGGGACTACCCTGGCCGTTAAAGGTTCTCTCCTTGCTGGGAGCACAGCAGTAGACAAGGCTCAATCTGGCACCGCTGTTCGTATTATGACTGGAGCGCCGATTCCGCAGGGGGCCGACGCCGTGATTCCCTTTGAAGATTGTCAGGAAGGGGAAGAAAATATCACCATCCTGCAGACAGTGAAGAAAGGCGATCATATCCGCTGGGCCGGCGAAGATATCCGCCCCGGAGATCAGGTGATCGCCGCCGGAACACAACTGCGTCCGGCTGAAATCAGCTTGCTTGCGTCCATGCGCTTTGCCACCGTTCCTGTTCGCCGGCGGGTCCGGGTCGCTATTCTCGCCACGGGAGATGAGCTTCAGGATATCAATGAGCTCTATTTTGAAGGCGGGATCGTCAACAGTAATTCCTGGGCGCTGGCTGCAGCGGTTCGGGAAATTAATGCTATCCCTCTGATGCTTGGTATTGCCCGTGACAACCTGAGCGACCTGCGGGCAAAGATCAAGGAAGGTCTTCAGGCCGATGTGTTGATTACCTCCGCTGGAGTTTCCGCCGGAGATCGCGATCTGGTTCGCGAGGTTCTGCAGGAATTCAATGTTCAGGAACAGTTCTGGAAAGTCAGAGTCAAACCAGGGCATCCAACGGCCTTTGGCATGTGCGCCAAGACACCGGTTTTTTCTCTGCCCGGAAATCCGGTGTCAACCATGTTGACCTTCGAAGAGTTTGTTCGTCCCGCACTGTTGAAAATGATGGGGCATCACACGGTCCTTAAAGCGTTGTACAAAGCCACCCTGACGGAACCGCTCAAGAAAAAGCCGGGCCGGTTACAGATGTTGCGCGTCAGCTTGAAAATTGATCAAAACGGGGACATGCTGGTCAGCAGCGCCGGAGATCAGAATACCGGGATTTTACGCACCCTGGTCGACGCGCAGGGAATTGCCTTATTGGACGCTGAGCGCGATTTTTTTGCGGTCGGGGATAAAATTGATGTTCACCTGCTCGGGGCATCCACCGCATTGGGCTATTGAAATACCCGATAGCGAATTTTGTATTGAAGAAACCGGATAATCAACGTAGAATCCCGGCAACCTGTTACGGAGGTAGTTAGTTCGCTGGTGCGGCTCACGGTCTTCAAAACCGATGGGGGGCGTACCCCGTCCCTGGTGTGTTCGATTCACATCTACCTCCGCCATATAACAATAGCCAGTCCTGTTTCGGGGCTGGCTATTTTATTTTGTCTGAAATGTGAATCGAAGCGGAGCAAGCGCTGACTGAATGTCA
>JAPHSA010000280.1 GCA_026193235.1 Deltaproteobacteria bacterium
CTGGCGATCTCTATCGGCGTGATCACCTACTCAAAACGGGTGATGGCCACCGTCGGCAGCGGGATTTTCAAACTCTCGCCAGTCATGGCATTTGTCGCCGTCTGGGCACACTCTGTGGTGCTTTTCTTGTTCGCTTCTGAGCGACTGGAATCATTGCTGATAAGCGTCGGCTTGCCACCTCTGCCTCTGGTGCCGGTTTCCAGCTCACAGGCAATCGTCGGCGCAATTATTGGTATGGGTCTCATGAAAGGGAGGCATAATATCCGCTGGAGAACAGTTGGGGGTATAGCTGGCAGCTGGGTCACCACCCCCATTTTTGCCTGCCTGCTCAGTTTTATCTTGTTGTTTATCCTGCAGAATGTTTTTCAACAAACCGTCTACGTTATCCATCCATAAAAAAAAGGGGACGAAAAATATCGTCCCCAGCACATTACTCAAGCTGATCCTTTTGAGCTTTCAACCAACCGCAATTTCAAACTGTTCAAGATGGAACCCGGGCCGCGAATTAATTGACACCGCGCGACCATATTTCTTTTCCAGTTCATCGAGACCGCAGCGTTCTTCGTCAACCAGCAGTCCGGCAATTTCGGGATGAGCAAGCAGGGTGACATGCCCGGCTGGAAGATCGGCCATTTCTCGATGAAGTTCGCGCAGAACTTCATAAATGATGGTCATCTTCCCTTTAACGTAACCCTTGCCTTCACAGTAGCTGCAGGGTTCACAGAGCGTCCGCCCTATGCTTTCACGAACTCTTTTGCGAGTCATCTCGACCAGACCCAGCTCAGAAATCTTCAGGATATTGGTTTTATTTTTATCCCCTTTCAGGGCCTCTTCCAGGGTAGCGTGAACCTTTTCGCGATGCGCCTCTTTTTCCATATCGATAAAATCAATAATGATCAGACCACCGATATTACGTAGCCGCAGCTGAAACGCAATTTCCTTAAGCGCTTCCAGATTGGTCTTAAGGATCGTATCTTCAAGGTTGTGCTTGCCAACATAACGACCGGTGTTGACGTCGATCGCCGTGAGTGCTTCGGTCTGTTCGATAATGATAGAACCGCCACTCTTCAGCCAAACCTTGCGCCCCAGAGCCCGGGAAATCTCAACCTCGAGGCCATAAGCATCAAAGACTGGTTCATCCCCCTTGTAGAGCTCAATAAAGTAGTTCAGGCGGGGCATAAATGTGCGTAAAAAACGGATGATTTTATTATATTCTTCGACGTTGTCGACAATGATTCTCTGCACATCTTCAGTCAGGAGATCGCGCAGAACCTTGCTGGTCACATCCAAGTCAGAATGAATCAGACTGGGAGCTGTGACCTCATCTATGCCACGGCTGAGATTTTCCCAGAGACCGACCAGAAACTCCATATCGCTACGCAAATCGTCTTCGGTTTTCCCTTCGGACACGGTACGGACAATAAATCCGGTTTCCGGAGCCCGTATCGCTTCTACAATCTGCCGCAGCCGCTCACGCTCTTCTTCACTCTCTATCCGCCGTGAAATACCGATATGATCTACCGTCGGCATGTAAACCAGATGGCGGCCAGGCAGAGAAATATGTGAGGTTATACGGGCGCCCTTGGTTCCGATCGGTTCCTTGGAAATCTGCACCAGGATCTCCTGCCCTTCATGAAGTAGCTCCTCAATCGGTGGCAGTTGCAGCATCTCAGTCGTTTCATCCTGACCATCGAATTGCTCTTCACCTTCAATCGTTCTCTCAACCTGCTCCATTTCATCGTGGACATCGGCGACATACAAAAACGCCGCCTTCTCCAACCCGACATCGACAAAAGCGGCCTGCATGCCCGGCAACACCCTGACAACCCTGCCTTTGTAGATATTCCCAACGATTCCCCGCTCCCGATCCCGCTCAATATAAAGCTCAGCGATGTGTCCACCTTCCAGCAAGGCAACACGGGTCTCATGGGAGGTGGTGGAAATGACCAACTCCTTTGTCATACCTTGTTCTCCTGATTCTTCAAAAATTTATAAGAAAGTTAAACTTAACCTCTGAATTTATATCTAATTTTTCCAAAAGAATATTTGTCAGATTATTTCAAAACTATCCCAGTTTTATGCACACCAAGGCGCCGGACAGCTTCAACATCCATATCCAGGAGTCTGGTGGCAACCAACAACGGACTGCCTTTTTTTAATTCTATGCTTAATTTCCCGTCAATCAAGGATAAAGCGATGAGGTCAGGACGGATATCGATCCGCTCTTCCCGTCCTTTTTTTATGCGTGAAATCAGCACCTGTTCTGCACTCAGATCATTATGAATGCGCTCCTCCAGATCCCCAGGGATATTCTCAGGCAGCGGAACAAGATAACAACTTGCAACGATCGATGCTGATGGAGAAGGTGACTTCCAAGGAATAAGTTTGCCTTCAGTTATTTTGAACCCCTCCGGAAGTTGAACATTAAGGCTTTCAATAACTTGATCTATGGGTATGGGGTACAACAATTCCAAATCAATTAACTCAGCTTCACTGGAAACGCCCATCGGCAGGGCTTCCAGGTAGGAGATTTTCGGCATCGGGTGAAAACCCTGAGAAAAACGCAGCGGCAAGCGGGCACGGCTGGCAGCCCGTTGAAACATCTTCAGATATTCCAAGTGACCAACCATCCTGGCCCGGCCAAGCTTGCTCAAGCGCAGGCGAACCCGCGTAAACTGATCCTCCTTTTGCTTCTGTTCAGGATTTTCTGTAACGCCCGTAGAAGATTCATCCCCACTTGAAAGTGGAGTTAAACGCATCCGTAGATCATCAAAGTCACAGACCCCACAACCATGACAGTCACCATCACGGCAGTCCAGCGTTGCTCCCCCAGCAAAAGCCTTGTTCCGTTCGTCGATGAAAAAACTTTTGGGCAAACCGCAATCGATATGATCCCAGGGTAAAATTTCGTCCTCACGGCGCTGGCGCAAATACCAGGCAGGATCAATGGCACAATCAGCGAAAGCCTGCTGCCATTTAGCAAAATCAAAATGTTCTCGCCAGCCGTCGAAACGGCAGCCAAGTTCCACCGCACGTTCAAGGACAGTCGCTAAACGGCGGTCACCCCGGGCAAAGGTCCCTTCGAGAAAAGAGAGTTCAGCCTCATGGTATTTGAATCTGAGTTTTTTCTGCCTTAAGCCATCACGCAACAATTTCTGTTTCGCCAGGGTTTCCTCAATTCCGATTTGCGCTTCCCACTGGAATGGCGTATGTGGCTTGGGCACAAAGGTCGAAACCGCAACATTAACATCATTGCCTCCTGTTCCTTTGCCGCTGCGTTTTACCTGAGCTGAAAGCTCAATGATCGCTTGAAGATCTTCATCCGTCTCCGTTGGCAAACCCATCATGAAATAGAGCTTGATCAAACGCCAACCAAACTGATACGCACTGCCTGTTGTTTCCAGCAGGTCTTCCGCGCTGATCCCCTTATTGATCAACTCACGCAAACGCTCACTGCCCGCCTCCGGAGCAAGAGTAAAACCGGTTTTACGGACTTTTTTGACCTCTTCCATCAACTCCGGAGTCAAGGAGCCAACCCGCAGACTCGGCAGGGAAACCGCAACCCGGTCCTCGGCGTGTTCGCTCATCAATTGCTTGAGCAACGGTTCGATGCAGCTATAATCACCACTCGAAAGGGACAGTAGAGAAATTTCCTCATAGCCGGAATTCTCCAAAGATTCGGCAATAAGCTCACGAATCTTCTCCGGACTCCGTTCCCGCACTGGCCGATAGATATAACCAGCCTGGCAGAACCGGCACCCACGGGTGCAGCCTCGGGCGATCTCCAGAGCAACCCGGTTGTGCACTGTCTGCATAAAAGGAATAATCGGACGAGTCGGGAAGGGAGCGGTCTCAAGGTCTTCAAGAAAACGACGGCGCACCTTGGAATAGTCCTTTTTGAGTGGAACTATCGCTGCGATTTCACCATCGATATGATGCTCAACCTGAAAAAACTCCGGGATATAAAAACCGTCCCGCCTGGATAATTCTTCCAACAGCTGAGCCCGAGTCCAGTTGTTAGTTTTGGCCTGTCGCACCAGCTCAACCAGTTCGACGACCGCTTCTTCCCCATCACCGATCAGAGCGACATCAATAAAAGCCGCCAGAGGTTCCGGATTATAGGCACAGGGGCCACCAGCCACAACCAGTGGAGCGTACATATCACGTTGCTCGCGGCGCAACGGAATTCCTGCCAGGTCAAGCATCCCCAGTAGATTGGTATAGCTGAGTTCGTACTGCAGGGTAAATCCGACAATATCGAATTGGGCGAGAGGACGGGAAGATTCCAGCGAGCAAAGCGGCTTTTTCTGCTCCCGCAGCCATTCTTCCATGTCGCCCCAGGGGGCATAAACCCGCTCTGCTGCAACCCAGTCAAGACTATTGAGAATATTGTAAAGGATGGGGAAACCGATATGGCTCATTCCGACTTCATATACATCTGGAAAGGCCAGTACCATTCGTACATCGATGCCGGGACCGGCTTTACAAATACTCCCCAGCTCACCACCGATATAACGTGAAGGCCGACTGACTTGAGTCAAGGCTTCTGTCTGATCTATCATCACTAAAAATAACCTGTTTTTCTACGCAAAGGGCGGGAAACCTACCATAGTTCGGCAAAGAAAAGTATCAAAAAGCAATTGCTTATCTATTGAAGTTTCACCAACTCTTCTGTGTTAAAGCAGAATTGAAAAATGAAAAAACGAGAGAGTTTCCTCAAGATCGAAGCAATAAACGAACAGCGCATAGGCTCATGAAGGCGACAGACTGCATCAGGCCATTCATCCGATTGAAAAATATATTGCGAAAAAAATCTGTTTTCTCCCGCTTAACCTTTATCCCCCCACAAACCGACATCATAGAACTGCTCACGGACACGCTCTTCTGGATACTGTTCCAGAAAAACATCCCTGGAGAAATCAAAGCTGTAGCCGCTGAGATATTCATTAAGAATTTTATATGCGGCATTAACTCGTCGGATTTTTTCATTGTCAGGGCTAGCCCCCTTATCGGGGTGGTAGCGCCGGACTAATTGTCGATGCCGTTCACGGATCTTTTTTAAAGTCACCTGCTGAGGCAAATCAAATTCGCTCAAAGCCGCCCGCAAATCTTCATAGGTCATAAAAACTCCTCAACCAGCAAAAGAATCAAAAAATAACAACTGTGAAGTATACATGAGACGGGCCGGAGACAAAAGAGCTGCTAGAGAAGATCATCATGGCAATTGACAGCTTGGCGACGATCAGAATAGGATGCGCTCAGATTTATTTACCCAACTAAAGGAGCTTCATTGGCCCGCCAAAAAACCATTTTCAGTTGCCAGCAGTGCTGCTTTCAGAGTCCTAAATGGATGGGACGCTGTCCCGA
>JAPHSA010000259.1 GCA_026193235.1 Deltaproteobacteria bacterium
AAAGCGATCAAGCGAGGAATGTTTGAGCCGCTGGCAAGTTTTGCGAGCGCGACTTGAATTCCTGTAGTGCAGGGAACCCGAAGGGCAAGGAACTCGGTCACATTTCTTTGCTTCGTTTCTTTGGACGCACAAAGAAATGAAGGCGTCGAGCGGGAAGGCAACCCCGCGACCTAGATTTTATCTTTTTGTTCGACCACTCCACACAGCTCCCCAAAGGCATCACACCGCCCATCCAACCAATGAATCTCAACGCCCCGTTTCTCCATCCGGCGAAAAAAAGTCTCCTGCCGCTTGGCAAACTGGCCGATAGCACTGCGTAACTTCTGAACCATGTCGTTACGATTCAGCTGCCCCTGCAAGTGCTGGGCAATCAGACGATATTCAAGGCCGTAGAATTCCAGTTTCTCCCAGGAGACGCCGGAATTATATATTTGCTGAACCTCGTCAATCATCCCCTCATCAAACCGCTGTTGCAGACGCAAGGCAATCCTTTGCCGCAAAATGTCACGCGGCCATTTCAGCCCGAATACCAAGGGGTTCAACGTTGGCATCGGTTTCTGCTGTGCTTCTGCTGTCTGCTCGCCGAGTGCAATTTCGAGTGCACGAATAATCCGCTCCCGTTGATCCAAATTGGTTCGATTGTGCTGCTCCGGGCTGAGCTGCAACAATTTTCTCTCTAACTCTTCATCGCTCAGATCAACGATTGTTGATCTGAACTGCCGATTTTCCGGCACCTCGATCAACCGGTAACCGCGCAATACCGCATCCAGATACATTCCGGTTCCCCCACAGATCAGCGGTAACCTGTCCCGCTGCCAGATATCTTCAAGCGCAGTAAAACAGTCCCGCTGAAACTGAAAAACATTATATTCCGTTCCTGGATCGGCAATATTGATCAAGTGAAAGGGGATCTCACCATACTCATTCAGATCCTTTCCCGTACCCAGATCCATCCCACGATAAACCTGGCGGGAATCTGCCGAGATAATTTCCCCGCCGAATCGTCGCGCTGCTCTCACCGCCAAGGATGTTTTCCCACCAGCTGTCGCGCCCAGAATCACTATGAGATTGTAAGATTTTTCCTTCATACTCAAACCGTAGGCTAAAAGAATCTCAGAATAGCGGAAACGAGCAATGATGCCTATGCAAAATAGTTCATCTAGTGCCCATGTTCTGCTATAGTTCGCATTCTTTCCCGATAGGTCATTTATAACAATGCGTGAAACCAAACCAATCATTTTATCCCGAGACCAACAC
Source organism: Deltaproteobacteria bacterium (assembly GCA_026193235.1). Taxonomy (GTDB): domain Bacteria; phylum Desulfobacterota; class Desulfuromonadia; order Desulfuromonadales; family Geopsychrobacteraceae; genus JAPHSA01. Next base: position 1,258 of record JAPHSA010000259.1, read on the forward strand.
TGCGTTTCTCGTAAGCAGATTGATGAAAGCAGCCTGAAAGTCCTCTACCGGCTGCATCGGCACGGTTTCAAGGCCTACCTGGTCGGTGGCAGCGTGCGCGATCTCCTTCTGGGCCGCCAGCCGAAAGATTTTGATATCGGCACTGACGCCACCCCAAGTCAGGTTCGTAAATTATTTCGGAACTGTTTTCTGGTCGGCCGGCGCTTTCGCCTGGCGCATATCCGTTTTGCCGGGAATAAGCTGATTGAAGTCGCCACCTTACGCCGTCATCCGACAGAGGAGGAACTGCCGGATAATCCAGATGATCACTCACATTTTGTCCAGAATGTTTTTGGTACCCCCTGTGAGGATGCCTTCCGTCGGGACTTCACCATTAACGCTCTGTTTTATAACATCGGCGACTTTTCCGTCATCGACTATGTTGGGGGATTACAGGATCTGAAAAAAAAACAGATCCGTGTCATTGGTGACCCGCTGGTCCGTTTTGTCGAAGACCCAGTGCGGATGCTGCGAGCCATTGAATTTGCTGCCAGACTGAACTTTTCCATTGATCAAAACATTTATTCCGCTATTGAAAAACATAAAGCGTTGCTCTCCTCAGCAGCTCCGGCCCGCATTCGTGAAGAGATTATGGAACTGTTCCGCCACAAAATCTCTGGTTCGGTCCTGAAACATTGCCGCGAGTTAGGAATGTTACCTCACCTGCTAGCCGGCTATCCGGGAACAGACGAAAGCATTGCGCTGCTGGAAAAAATTGATCGACGGACGGCATCAGGAATCCCGATTGAAGAAAGTTTTGCCATCGCCGCGCTCTATCTGCGCTTATTTATGGATATCTGCCCACATGGGGAAAAAATTAATATCAGCGAGGTGCTGCATAAAGCCAACGAGATTATCGTCCCCCACTGCCACTATTTCAGTATTGCCAGTGGTATTCGTCATCAGGCCCGCGAACTCCTGATCGGCTGCTTTCGCCTGGCCCGTGGCCGGGGCTTTCGTGGTGAGCGACGTTTCCTGCAACATCCATTCACCCCCAGGGCCTTAGAACTCTTTACCCTCTGGTCAGAGGTTCGCCCGGAACTGGAGCCTTTGTTAGCAAACTGGTCGAGAGCAATTGAACAGCAGAAAACTCCCAACGCACAAAACCCACCACAGAAGCGTCGTCGAAATAATAGAAGGAGAAAGAAACCGCAGCAAGAGAAGCTTGAAAACTAAACCTGCATTTCCCCTGGCCACTGCAAAGAAACTCCTTTCTGATCGGCTTTCGGCATTCCCGGAATCGTAACGACCTATTCAACCTTTCGAATATAGATATCTATACATTAAGAAAAATTAAATTAAATAGTTGTCATCAGTAAAAACATCTGCTAAGCTTGCCTAAATTATTGATGGCTAATTATTAACAACCAATCTACTAAGAGGCGAACATGAAACTTAACAGTATCCAGAGTAAAATAGGGGGAGCACTGATCCTCATCCTCATTATTATTCTCGGTGGCAGTTTTATCATTGCTGCATTGCAATCACGGAGTCTGCTCCATAAACAGCAAGAGCAAGCCATCAATGTTATTCATGAAGGAACCCTAAATCAGGCACGCAGTATTTTTTCCAGCCTTGAAATCGGCACCAGAGGCTCGCTGGAACGTGGTGAAATGGACGTCTTTGATGAGCTTTTGAGTGGTTTGGGTTCTGTCCCTGGCGTTCTCGAAGTTGGGCTGGCCAACCCAAAGGGGATGACAAATTATTCAAGTCAGAAAAGTCAGTTGGGTCAAAAAAAATCCCAACTGAATATCACCAGTAAACGTGATCACCTCAGCCTGGAGAAAGAGTCCGATAAAAGTTTTTTTATGGCCAATGCCCATATGTATGAAGAAAAATGCATGGAATGCCATGAAGATGTCGAGCTCGGAGACCTCGCCGGTGTCCTCTATGTCGATTTCAGCCTTGATAAATTGAATCAGGAAAAAGCTTTACAGCAAGAAGCCCTTTCAGCTGCCAGCAGCACAAGCCTCTGGAGCAACCTGGGCATGGGGCTTTTTAGTCTCATCATTACCTGGTTGGCACTGTTTTTCTTGCTCCGTAGATTGATTGTTGTGCCGCTAGGAAAAGTGAAAATGGTTTTGTCAAACATTGCCAAAGGCCATCTGGAGGAACGTCTCAACCTGAAGCAACAGGACGAATTGGGAGAGACAGCAAGAACCCTTGATGCTCTGGCCGAGAGTTTACAGACTGAGATTGTCGGTCCCCTTCAGCAACTGGCCCATGGCGACCTTAACTTTGACGTCAACCCCCATGATCAGAATGATAGTTTGCGCCATGCCATCAAAAAGCTGGGCGTAGACCTCAACCGCATGATAGCTGATCTACAGATGGCCGGGCAACAGATTGACATCGGCAGCACCCAGGTGAGCGATTCTGCCCAGTTGCTGTCTGATGGTGCAGCCCAGTCTGCTGCTTCCGTCGAGGAGATCAGCAGCTCTATGAACATTATCGGCAGCCAGACCAGCACCAGCGCGGAAAATGCGCAGCAAGCCAATCAGCTGGCCGCTTCGGCACGAAGTTCAGCCGATATTGGTAGTGAGCGCATGACCGAAATGATCAGCGCCATGAGCGAAATCAACGAAGCCGGTCAAAACATCAGTAAAATCATCAAAGTGATTGACGAAATCGCTTTCCAGACCAACTTACTGGCGCTGAATGCCGCCGTAGAAGCCGCCCGCGCTGGACAGCACGGTAAAGGGTTTGCCGTGGTTGCTGAAGAAGTCCGCAATCTGGCGGCCCGCAGTGCTAAAGCCGCCTCCGAAACAGCTGAACTCATCGAAGGATCCGTAGAAAAAACCCATAACGGAACCCAGATCGCCGAACGTACTGCTGGTGCACTGGAAGAAATCGTCGGTTCGATCGGCAAGGTCACTGACCTGGTCGCTGAGATTGCCGCAGCCAGCAGTGAACAAGCTCAGGGGATTTCCCAGGTCAATATCGGCTTGCAACAGATTGATCAGGTGATTCAGCAGAACACGGCAAGCGCCGAGGAAAGTGCTGCCACCAGTGAAGAGCTGTCCAGTCAAGCCGCGGAACTCAGGAGCCAGCTCGGCCGCTTCATTCTCAAATCAGGCACGAATTCCAACATGTTGTTCAATGATTCAACACCTCAGCTCCCGGAGAGCAGGGGCTAGAAAATTCAGTTAACAAATCCAGACAAGGAAGCGGAGGG
>JAPHSA010000326.1 GCA_026193235.1 Deltaproteobacteria bacterium
AGGGTCACCCGGCGAGTACCGTAGCCGAGGCCATCGTCAAGATAGAGGATCTTCAATGCAGAGATAACATTCTCAAAATTATTGAGCGGTTCCCCCATACCCATCAGCACGATATTCGAGATTGGCCCATCCTGAAGCGCGGCACAAACCTGATTGACAATTTCCTCAGGCCTCAGGTTACGGGCCAAACCAAAGGTCCCCGTCATGCAGAACTGACAACCCATAGAACAACCAACCTGAGTCGAAATGCACAGAGTTGCCCGCTGATCATCCATCGGAATGCGGACAGCTTCGATCGATTCTCCGTCACTCAGCCGAAAAAGATATTTCCGCGTGCCGTCACTGCTCTGTTCAACCCTCTCCGCTGACCAATGAGAGATGTAAGCACGCTCTTGCAACTGCGTACGAAAGTTTTTGGCCAGATCAGTCATCTGGTCAAAATCGGTCGCATTGCGCTGATAAATCCAGCGCAAAATCTGCTTAGCCCGGTATTTTTCTTTTCCCAGTGCAGCAAGAAACTCTTCTAACTGGTCTTGGGTCAAGCCTTTCAGATCAACTTTCGACGTCTCCAAAAATACCTCGTTTCAGCATAAAAAAAGCCCTCCGGGATTCTACCGAAGGGCTTTCAGATAAACAAGCAGGAAAGATTCCCCGTTATTAAAGCAATTCCAGACCGCTGAAGAAATACCCGAGTTCAAATACGGCCGTTTCCGGGGCATCCGAACCATGAGTTGCATTTTCACCGATTGAAGTGCCGAACTCTTTGCGCAGAGTCCCTGCTGCTGCTTCGGCCGGATTTGTCGCACCCATCAGATCACGCCATTTCAGAATTGCACCTTCCGCTTCCAGGGCCAGAACGATGCAGGGGCCACTGCTCATGAAATCAGTCAGTTCCCCGAAGAAAGGGCGTTCGCTGTGGACAGCGTAAAAGCCTTCGGCTTCCACTTTACTCAGGTAAAGCTTCTTCAAACCAACAACCTTGAAGCCTTCGGCGTAAATGCGTGCCAGGATCTGACCTGCATGACCGGCAGCATAGGCATCGGGCTTAATAATTGCGAATGTTTTTTCCATAACTAGATATCCTCCAGACATTGAGTTTTATATAAAATCGCTGCGCTTTGTAACACCACCGATTGAGAGAGTCAAGTCAATCAGCCTGCTTTTTGCACCAGGTCTTTGAGCACAGGGATCACCCGGCGTAATGCCATGCCCCGGTGGCTGATACGATTTTTGATATCGAGGGGGAGTTCCGCTGTGGTCTTGCCATACTCTGGAACCATGAATAAAGGATCATAGCCAAAGCCACCCGTTCCCCGTTCACCACGCATAATTAAACCGGAAATCCGACCTTCAAAGGTCTGACAACGACCATCCGGCCAGGCTAAAGCCATGACACAACAAAATGCGCCGCGACGGGTTTCATCCGGAACATTCTCCATTTCCATCAGGAGTTTAGCGTTGTTGGCCTGGTCATCGCCCTGCTTACCGGCATAGCGGGCTGAATGCACACCTGGCTCACCGCCCAGGGCATCAACGACCAGGCCGCTGTCATCGGCCAGGGTCAGCAAACCACTGAACTGCGCCATTTGAATAGCTTTTTTGCAGGCATTCGCGCTGAAAGTCTCCCCATCTTCAACAACCTCTGGAGGATTATTGAGCTCGCTCAGCCCGATAATGTCAATACCTGCACCATCCAAAAGATGGTGGATCTCGCGTAATTTTCCTGGATTTCCCGTTGCGACCAACAGCTTCATTTCACTGCCCCAGAGCCAGGCTCTGCAATCTGCTCAGATCGGCACAGCCCTGCAGCGCGAGGTCACGTAATGCATCAAGTTCAGCAAGTGAGAATGGATCGGCTTCAGCCGTTCCCTGGACTTCGACAAATTTCCCCGCTCCGGTGATGACAAAATTCATGTCAACCTCAGCATGATGATCTTCTGAGTAATCAAGGTCCAATAATGGTTGCTGTGCAACAATTCCAACGCTGATGGCAGACACGCTGTCTTTCAATGGGATTGTTTTCAACACCCCTTTCGCAACCAGACCGGAGAAAGCATCATAGAGTGCGACATAGGCACCGGTTATTGATGCGGTCCGCGTTCCGCCATCAGCCTGGAGAACATCGCAGTCAATCTGCACGGTGATTTCGCCCATGGCTTCCAGATCGGTCACAGCCCGTAAAGAACGGCCGATAAGGCGTTGAATTTCCTGGGTCCTTCCGGACAGTTTTCCTTTGGCCGCTTCTCGCATCGATCGGGTGTGCGTTGCCCGCGGCAACATGCTGTATTCAGCAGTCACCCAGCCACGCCCTTCCCCGCGCATGAACGGTGGAACCCGTTCTTCAACTGAGGCATTGCAGAGAACTCTTGTCTCCCCACAACAAATTAAAACGGACCCCTCAGCGTACTTGGTAAATTGACGTTCAAAACTGACTGGACGCAGGTGGTTCTCTTGCCGGCCATCAACCCGCGACCCCTTAATTAACTCCATTGGATTTCTCCTTGTTGTGCGTGGCAAAACGCCGAATGCCGGCATAGAGTGCTTGAACAATGTGATTCTGATACTCCGGATTCTGTAAGCGTAGCAATTCTTCTGGATGACTTAAATATCCGAGTTCAACCTGAACTGTTGGCAGATTTCCTCGACCGAGGGAAAGCCGCGAAGATGGATAGATTCCACGGACACTGATTTCGTTTTCTCGCAATGCCTTAACCAACTCTTGTGCCAGTTGTAAACTCTCGCTCACCAATTGCCCGGCAACTTCCTCCTCGGGGATTTTCTGACCGATATCTTCAGGCCTGATAAACAGCGAGACCCCTTCGATTTCTGGAGAGAAAGTCGCCTGTGCGTGTAACAGCAGCCAGATATCAACATCCTCGCGAGATGCCGTTTCCAGGCGCTGTTCGGCGGACAGTTCATAATCGCCGTCACGACTTAAGTAAATCGGAACGCCCAGCCGCATTTTTATTTTTTTAGCCAGCTTTTCAGCAATTTCAAGATTTAACTGTTTTTCTTTATAACCCGATGCTGCAATGACACCAGAATCGAGGCCACCATGACCGGGATCAATGGCAACAGCGCGGATAAGTGGGCCAGTTTCAGTCATTTTCTTATTGAGCAGAAAGGCAAAAAACTTCTCCAGGCCACTCGATTCTTGTTCAGGGCTGCTCTCAGTCTCAGGGTCAAGATTACGTAGATAAATTGATCGACCGGTCAGCTGCGCTAACTGATTGAGAATAAAATTATCAGTCACACGCAGACGCCCGTCGATAAAACGTGGCTTTTCATCTAAGGGGTAATATTCGTCGGAAAGTTTTAGATAACCACTCGCCGGAGATATCTCGGCCCACCCCCGCTTCGTTTTAATTCTGAATGTATGTTGAATAGCATTCCAGTGTCCACTTAGGCCAACAGCACTAAGCGCATCTTCAACAGCGATATATGGGATCCCTTTCTGGTGATAGACATCCTCAATGCGAACAGGATCCTGGCCACGCAAAGCGATATCAACAGCCGCCTGAGCTGGTTGAAAAGGAATCATAAAACCTAAGAGTAGAAGAAAAAAGCGCATGGGACTCCCCGCATAAAATCGCATGGTTATAGCGCAGTCGCTAAGACGCTGTCAAACAACTGAGGATTAATCGGATTCGTCAATGAGCGGTTCACCAGCGCAGACGGGCAGCTCCAATTTTTGCAGCATTCTCCGGGTCAACAGTTGTTCTATCTGCTGTTGGGACCGGTCATCATCCGCTATCTCTCGTACCTGTCCACCAGCGATCATTCCGTGCCCGCCAGCAGAGCCTAA
>JAPHSA010000111.1 GCA_026193235.1 Deltaproteobacteria bacterium
GCTTTGTCAAACTGGCTGATTTCAAAATTGAACTGTTTCGCTTCGCCACCCGCCTTGGCGGTGACCGATTGTCCGTCAAGGTCAACAGCTACTTCAACATCACCTTCTTGCTGCAACGCCATCAACTGGTCGATATCGGCTTTCGGCAACTCAATCGCCAACATACCGCAGTTAAACATGTTCTGCCGGAAGATCCGTGCATAGCTCTCGGCAATGGTTGTATGGACATCATTGACTTCGAAAACCCATGGGGCATGCTCACGGGACGAGCCACAACCGAAATTCTCGCGCGAGACAACCACGGTCGCATTTTTGAGTGTTTCCCCTTTGGGATCGAAGCCTTCCAGTTTGAGATCTTCTAGAATATAGGGAGTCAGGGCCTCCTTGGTAACTTCGGTGAGATACTTTGCCGGGATAATTTCATCAGTGTTGATGTCGGATCGATCAAGAAAGATTGCCGATCCACCAAAATTTTTCTGCATTCTTTTATCTCCCTGTCCGATTAAAGAGTTCTGGCATCGGTGATCACACCGGTGATGGCAGTTGCCGCAGCAGTTGCCGGGCTCATCAGATGTACCATCCCCCCTTTGCCCATTCGACCATTAAAGTTCCGGTTACTGGTCGAAGCACAGACTTCACCTTCGGCCAGCACACCGTTACTCATACCCAGGCAGGCGCCACAGGTCGGGTTGGTCACACAGAATCCGGCGTCCATAAAAATCTGAATGATTCCCTCTTCGAGTGCCTGGTTAAAAATCTTCGGAGTCGCCGGGGAGACGATGCCCCGCACCGAATCAGCGACGACCTTCCCCTTCAGGACCTCCGCCGCCTGCCGTAGATCCTCAATCCGGCCATTGGTGCAGGTGCCAATGTAAATCTGGTCAACCGGGGTGCCAGCCAGTTCGCTGACCGGCTTGACGCAATCCGGCTTATAGCCAAAGGTGACCTGTGGCACCAGCTCGGAAACATTAACGTCCATCACCTTATCGTAACCAGCATCGTCATCAGAAACCCATTTGCTGTAGTCTGCCAGGGCAGCTTCCTTTGTAGGGAACTCATCCTGGATAAACGGCCAGAGGTAGTCAACAGTCGTCATGTCTGGCATACAGACACCAGAAGTCCCGCCTGCTTCAATCGCCATGTTACATAGTGTCATACGTGCTTCCATGCTCATCTGATCAACAATCGGCCCACGGAATTCAATGACCCGATCGGTCGCACCGTTGACGCCAAGCAGGGCAATAACGTAAAGGATAACATCCTTGGCAAAGACCCCTTGGGGCAACTCGCCGTTCAAATTAACGCGGATCGTCGCCGACTCCCGAAAGGCGCAGACCCCTTTGAGGATGCCAACTTCCAGGTCGGTGGTGCCGACACCGGCGGCAAAAGCGCCGAAAGCTCCGTGGGTACAGGTGTGACTGTCCCCCATTATGACGGTGTAACCGGGGCGGATATAGCCTTTCTCCGGAAAAATCGCATGGCAGACGCCGTTGCGTCCGACATCGAAGAAATCGGGAATTTCATGCCGACGAGCCCAGTCACGTAGAATCTTCGCCTGAGTCGCGGTCTTGGTGTCTTTGGCCGGAGTGACATGATCTATGACCACTTTGATCTTGTCGCGGTCAAAAACCCGGTCCTTCCCCCGCCACTCCAGGTCGGCAATCGCTACCGGAGTGGTGATCTCGTGACAAAGTACCCGATCGAGGCCGAGGACCTTGGTTCCTTCGAACGGCTCATCTTTGAGGTGGGCGTCAAATATCTTTTCAGCTAAGGTCTTACCCATGAGTTCTCCTGTATATAAATCAACGGACAATGTTCATCAAATATCGCCCTGCATCCGCTTAGCAAAACTGGCAATTTTATTCAACGCATTGATATAGGCTTTGGCGCTGGCAACAATGATATCAGGATGCGCGCCCTGTCCAAGGACTTCACGTTCGGCCGTCTTAAGGCGCACAGAGGTCTCACCCTGCGCATCGGTCCCGCCAGTAATTGCACCGACAGAGAAGTTGAGTAACGGGTAAGTCGCCCCGGTCAGCTCTTTTATCGCCTTGAATGTCGCATCGACTGGACCATCACCCATCACTGCAGTCTTCTTCACTTCGCCGTGAACTTCCATCTCAACGGTTGCCGTCGGCGCTGCAAAGGAGCCAGAACTGACATTCATCTGCAACAGTTTATAGGTCTCTGTGACCCGTAAAACTTCATCTGCAACGATGGCATCAAGATCTTCGTCAAAGATTTCTTTCTTCATATCTGCCAGCGATTTAAAACGGACAAAGGCTTTCTGAATTTCGTCTTTGGTCAGGTCATATCCAAGTTCTTTGAGACGATCGATAAAAGCATGACGGCCAGAGTGCTTACCGAGAACAAGTTTGCTGGCATTAAGACCAACTGACTCAGGAGTCATAATCTCGTAAGTATCCTTGTTCATCAACATGCCATGCTGATGAATGCCGGCTTCGTGAGCAAAGGCGTTAGCACCGACAACCGCCTTGTTCTGCTGCACCTGAATACCGGTGATGGTGGTGAGCAATTTGCTCGATGGAATAATCTGCTCCGTCGCCACACCGGTGGTAAAGGGAAGAATATCGCGACGCGTGCGCAAGGCCATGACCACTTCTTCGAGGGAACAGTTTCCAGCACGCTCACCGATGCCGTTAATGGTACATTCCACCTGACGGGCTCCCGCCTGAACCGCTGCCAGCGAGTTGGCAACCGCCAGGCCAAGATCGTTATGACAGTGCACTGAAATAATTGCCTTATCGATGTTACTGACATTAGCCTTCAGATAGTTGATGATGTCAAAATACTCCGAAGGAATGGTGTAACCAACCGTATCAGGAATATTAACCGTGGTTGCCCCAGCCTCGATTGCAGCCTCAATCACTTGAGCAAGAAACGGCAGTCGGGTTCGAGCAGCATCTTCTGCTGAGAACTCGACATTAGGTGTGTAGCCTGCAGCCCGTTTGACTGCAGCAACGGCTGCGTCAAGCACCTGCTGTTCACTCATTTTCAGTTTGTGTTCCATGTGAATGTCGCTGGTCGCGATAAAAGTATGGATACGGCCACGGTCACCAGCATACTTGAGAGCTTCCCAGGCGCGATCAATATCCATGTTATTTGCTCGCGACAATCCGGCAATCTGTGGCCCCTTGATCGTCTGGGCGATCTTCTTTACCGCCTCAAAATCACCATCGGAAGCAATCGGAAAACCAGCCTCCATAACATCAACGTTCAGGCGCTCTAATTGATGGGCGATACGGAGTTTTTCTTCAATATTCATACTTGCGCCAGGTGACTGTTCACCATCACGCAAAGTCGTATCAAAAATTATGATCTGTTCGTTTTGACTCATAGCTATTACCTCGTCTTCTTTAATGCCCAACGGCCACTACCGGGGCAGTTTGTGATTGTGTCAATCTTCAATTGTTTTGTGTTAACTCTTAGGTCACTCAGGTCAGATTCCACACAGAACCACCCCCCTTCATCATCCAATATTGGAATTATCGGGAGCAAAATAGAAAAAGCTCCCGCCCTGTAACAGGGGCGAGAGCTTGAATGCTTCGCGGTACCACCCTGATTTGACTTTGCCAAACTGCAGCAAAATCCTTCTTTATCCCTTAACGCAGGCTCACGACACAGGCTAAGTCATATCAACTTCACCCCTGCGGCTCCAAGGCGAGTTCAGCGCTTTCCGTACCAGTTCGCAGCAACCACTGGCTCTCTTTAACGGAAGAGAACGCCTACTACTCCTCTTCAATGCCTTTAATCGATACAGATTCAACATGAAAAAAACAGGCGAGTCAAGATATTTTAATCAGCTTTTCAGCCAATCAACACAATTTCAGTCAGGCTGAACGCATGTCTTGTCGGGCAAAATTCATGATTCAATGGGCAAATTATTTTTTCCCTGGCGCTCTTTACGCCGCTTGAGATAATGCACAATCGGTCCAGAGACAAGGTACGTCATCCCGATCAGAAACAGCATGATTTCAGGCTTAGCAACAATCACAATCAAGAGCATGATGGCTATTACTAACATCATAAATGGCTGACGCTTAAACAGCTCTGGGTCTTTCAAGGAAAGGTACTCGATATTGCAGATCATTAAAAAAGCCAATAAAAAAACCAGTGCCACCATGGAGACCATCTTAATTGTTCCGGTGCCTCCCAATTCATAAAACAGCAACACGCAGGTGGCTACAATACAGGCCGCTGCAGGTATCGGCATACCGACAAAACGCTTTGACTCGACCGTTGACACCTGCACGTTGAAGCGGGCCAGACGCAAAGCACCGCAGATGACATAGAGAAAAGCCGCGAGCCAGCCCAGTTTTCCAAATGGCCGCAAGGCCCAGACGTAAAGCAGGACTCCCGGGGCAACGCCAAAAGAGATAACATCCGCTAAGGAATCGAGTTCCACACCAAACTTGCTCGATGTTCCCGTCAAGCGCGCTACCTTGCCATCGAGGCCGTCAAAAATTGCAGCAAGGAGAATAAACCAGGCAGCCGTGGCATAATTTCCATCGGTGGTGGCGATAATCACGTAAAACCCGGCAAAGATACCGCCTGCGGTAATCAAATTAGGCAGGAGGTACACGCCTTTGCGCAGGTTCTCACGTTTTTCACTTCTTAAACAATCATCAGTCACGGCAATGTCCCCAATATTGTTTCACCTGCAACGGTTTTCTCACCAAGAGTCACGACCACATCAGAATTTTTAGGAAAAAAGATATCAAGTCGCGAACCAAAGCGAATCAAACCGTACCGGGCACCACGTTGTAACAGATCACCAATTATTGGGTAAGTGACAATACGCCGGGCAATTAAACCCGCTATCTGGACAAAAAGTATCCGCTGTCCGTTATCCGTTTCGAGTAAAATTCCTGATTGCTCATTAGCATCACTCGCTTTGTCGTAAGACGCGTTCACAAATTCACCCTTATTGTAGTACATCTCAACAACTTTACCACTGCAGGGAACACGGTTTACATGGACATTAAAAACCGACATAAAGATGCTGACCTTGGTAACTCGCTCTTTGAAATAGCGCTCTTCTTCAACCTCTCCAACAAAGATCACTTTGCCGTCGGCAGGAGCGATTACCAGATTTTCGCCTTCCGGTATCACCCGTTCAGGATTGCGGAAAAAATAAACACTGAACAGCGTTAAACTGAGCAGTAACAGGGTCAGCAACGTCCATCCTAATAGGGCAAACACTAATGTCACAAAGCCGAATAAAGCAATGAACGGATAGCCTTCCCGAGCAACTGGTTGATCTTGATTCTGCATATAGCTCCTTAATATTCTGATTTACCTAATTATGCAATCCAACTGCGTTTAGCGCCACGACCGACGACCACAGGCCCGGAACGGACGACTTCTTTAATTCCCATTGGTCTCAAGAGTTCGAGAACGGCATCGACTTTTGCCGGTGCTCCCGTAATTTCAATTGTATAAGACTTAGGTGTCACATCGATAACTTTAGCCCGAAAAATGTCAACAATGCGCAAGGCCTCTGCTCGCGACTCAGCTTCAGTCGCAACCTTGATCAAAGCCAGCTCTCGCTCGATAAATTCTTCATCAGTAAAATCGACAACCTTGATCGTCGAAATCAATTTATTTAATTGTTTAGTGATCTGTTCCAAGATCCGATCATCTCCGCGAGTGACCAGAGTCATGCGCGAGACATCAGGGTCCTGAGTAGGAGCAACCGACAGACTTTCAATATTAAACCCGCGGCCGGAAAACAATCCTGAAATCCGGGAAAGAACACCAAATTCATTCTCTACCAGAACCGAAATTGTATGCTTCATTGACTTACACCTCCTGACCAATCAGCGGCCAAAATTTCACAATTTATTCTGTTAAGATGCCAGAACCATTTCATTGATTGCCTTCCCAGCCGGGACCATTGGCAGCACGTTCTCTTCACGGGAAATCTTGAAATTCATCAATACCGGCCCAGGTGTTTCAAGCGCCTTCTTGATTGTTTCTTCAACCTCTTCAACTTTTGTCGCCTGCAGACCAGTGGCACCGTAAGCTTCCGCCAGTTTAATAAAGTCAATCGGCAGTTCCATAACCGTCTGACTATAACGTTTTTCAAAAAACATCTGTTGCCACTGACGAACCATGCCGAGGTAATTATTGTTGAGAATGACAATTTTTACCGGCAACCGATATTGCACCAGAGTGGCAAGCTCCTGAGAGTTCATCTGAAAAGAACCATCGCCAGAGATATCGATAACCTGGCGTTCCGGATAGGCGACCTGAGCCCCCAATGCTGCCGGCAAACCGAAGCCCATGGTGCCCAAACCACCAGAGGTCAGGAAAGTTCTCGGCTGAGAAAAGTCAAAAAATTGCGCTGTCCACATCTGATGTTGACCAACTTCCGTAGTGATAATCGCATCGTCGTTGGTTAGTTCACGAATTTTCTCAATGACATACTGAGGCTTGATCACTGTTTTTGATTGACGATAAGCCATTGGATGACGCTCTTTCCATTCAGCAATCATTAAGCGCCAGTCTTCTGTTGCTGCAACCAGCCTTTTAAGTGATTCTTGCTTTTGTTCCAGGCTGCCCAGCAGCTTACCCAAAACATCCTTTAAATCTCCAACGATCGGTAGGCTGACCAACACATTTTTCCCGATGGACGTCGGATCTATATCGACATGAATGACCTTGGCCTTTTCAGCAAAGCTGTCTATTCGGCCTGTAACCCGATCATCAAATCTCGAGCCGACCGCGATCAAAAGGTCACACTCGGTCACCGACATGTTGGCATAAAAGGTTCCATGCATCCCCAACATTCCCAAGGCCAACGGATGACGTTGTGGAAAGGCCGACATCGCCATCAGAGTTGTGGTGACGGGAATTTTTGTCATTTCGGCTAATTTGAGCAGCTCATCATTAGCCGCAGACAGGTTGATTCCTCCACCGATATAGAGAACCGGTTTTTTTGCCTCAAGGATCATCTTGGCGGCTTTTTCGATCTGACGAATGTTTCCACTGTAGGTAGGTTTATAGCCACGCAAATTGACCTTATCCGGGTAGGAAAATTTATGCGATGCAACCTGGATGTCTTTTGGAAAGTCGATCAGTACCGGCCCGGGACGTCCTGTTCGCGCTATATAAAAAGCTTCCTTAATTGTTTTTGCCAGTTCACGGATATCCTTGACCAGAAAATTGTGTTTGGTACAGGGGCGGGTGATTCCGCACATGTCTGCTTCCTGAAACGCATCATTGCCAATCAGGGGCGTCGGCACCTGTCCGGTGATAATGACCATTGGAATTGAATCCATATAAGCTGTCGCGATCCCCGTTACGGTATTCGTTGCTCCAGGACCACTGGTAGCAATAGCGACGCCCACTTTGCCAGTGCAGCGCGCATAACCATCAGCAGCATGCACGGCTGCCTGTTCATGTCTGGTCAGGATATGGTTAATGGATGACTCGAAAAGGTCATCATAAATATTGATAACTGCCCCCCCGGGGTAACCAAATACGGTGTCCACCCCTTCAAGCTTGAGGGATTCAAGTAAAATCTGCGATCCGGTCATTTCCATCTGCGCTCCTCCACAATTCTGCTAAAAACACATCTACTTCATCCAGGACATCAGAACTCTTGAGCAGGTCCCGATGTATTTTTTTAAACCCTTATGAACCAAGTCGCTTCTTTTTTCTGCCATGATATTTATCCTACCTAGGTGGTATCAAGACTCAGATAAAATTGAAGCTCTGATTCCATGTGACCGAATACAGCAAAGGGTTTAAGCATCTGCTTAAACCCTTTGCTGTATCAAAACATCCCGTTCTTGATAAACGGGTTCAGGTGGTAACCGACTGCAGAATCTGCTCCATTTCATCTTTACCAACCAGTTTCAATTTTTTAATTTTATTTTTATCCAATTCTTCCTGCTCAGAAAGAAAGGGCTTTTTTTCTAGCTCAGATAACTGCTTTTCAAAAAGAGAATGTTCTTCATAGAGCATGCGGAAACGGGGGTTGTTCTCAATAAGGTTCTGCAAAAGGGTCTGATCAATGGCCATTGGCACCTCCGCGCATGTGTTTGGGTTATAATCGTAAAAACGTCCACACAAAGTAACCAAAACCACCGGAAATTGTCAACAATTAACCCTGGTTTTGAGTGCTTTGGTTGGCTATTAAATTCAACTCAGCGTCCGATGGTCGAACATATGTCGGCAACATGTCCGAGGGCTCCTGAAAAACCCCACCAGACCAACTTGTTAACGCTAGCCATGCAGCCTGGGAAGCCCGCAGTTGATGCGCGCCAGGGGCGGGGATTAAAGCGCGATCCCCCATGGTAGACTCTATCAACTCGCGGTAAAGAGGAACTGCATTACCGACAAGAACTACCTTCCCTTCAAGTTTCTTGAGTAGAGTTTCCGGAGGGAGAACCTGGGCCTCCCCAAGTGCGGCAGGGACATTATCCTGCCAGCGGAAAAGCTGGCTGTAGACCTCTTTTTTACGGGCATCCAAAAAAGCGCAAATCGGCATATCAGAAAGCGGCACATTCATAGCGATCGACTGTAGGGAAGAAATCGCAACGACCGGCTTGCTCAAGACTTGAGCTAAGCCTTTTATTGTCGCGATACCAATGCGCAACCCGGTAAATGAACCAGGGCCTGTCACTGCCGCAAAAAAATCCAGATCATTAAGCTGCCACCCCGCCTCATCCAAGAGCTGGTCAATCTGCTTCAACAGTTTTTCACTGTGAGTGCTGCGGACATTCAATAAAGATTCTGCAATCAGGGTCGATCCGCAACTGAGAGCAACACTCCCCGTCATGGAGGAGCTATCGAGCGTCAAAATTTTAACCTGTTCAACTGACGACATCATCCCCAGAGCCTGACAATGTCATTATAAAAAGCGAGGACCATGAGCATCAACAACATCGCCATACCGACCTGTTGAGCCATTTCCCGAGCACGGATTGATAGCGGGCGGCGGATAATTAACTCAACCGTATAAAAAAGGATATGCCCACCATCCAGAATCGGGATGGGTAAAAGATTCAATATCCCCAGTTGGATAGAAATGAAAGCGAGGACTGAGAGAATTGCTGAAATATCCGTTTGAGCTGCCTGACCGGCGACCTGAACAACGGTAATCGGCCCACCGATATTTTTAGCGGACACGTTTCCAGTGAACAGTTTTTGAATAAAAACAACGGTCAACTCAATGAGCTCCCAAGTGCGGATGGCGCCCTCACGCACAGCGTCAATAAATCCGAAACGCCTGGTTTCCGATTCATGCAACGGTGCAATCCCGATCAAATAATCGCCTTCGCCCTCACGTTGTTGCGGTATGAGTTCTACCACAAGTTCCTGACCGGAACGTTCAAGATAAACCGGGACAGCTTTGTTACCAACCTTTTGAATAACCGCCTTCAGGTCATACCATGAAGCAATTTTCTGATCAGCGATCTGAAGGATCAGATCACCTTCCTCAATCCCAGCCAATGCCGCGGGCATATCTGCAGCCATGCTGCCGATGAGTGCCGGTTGTTGTGGCAGCAGCCCGAGGGCCTGCATGCCTTCCAGACTGTTATTGTCAGCGGGGATTGAAAGCTCAAAGCTCCCACCACCACGCGTGACTCCAAAGATAAGAGCACTTCCAGCCTGAGAGATAAAATTCTTGTTAGTCTCATTCCAGTTTTCTACGGCAACATGGTTGACTGTATCAATACAGTCGCCGGCGGCAAAACCAGCCGCAGCGGCGTTGGATTCTGGGACAACGTAGCCGATGCAAGCGGGTTGTTCCATATAGGTCGGCATCTGCACGCCAACCATAAAGGACACAGGAAGAATCAAAAAAGGCAGTATCAGGTTCATCAAGGGACCAGCACAAACGATTGCCAAGCGTTTAGAAACCGGCTTTTCAGAAAAAGATCGCTCTTTTTCTTCGGCCGTAAGCTCGCCCCCTTCGCCCTGCTCACCGCCTCCTTCTCCAAGCATCTGGACATAGCCACCGAGGGGAATGGCACAGACCTGATATTCCGTTTCCCCACGTTGCCGCGAAAACAGTTTAGGACCAAACCCAAGTGAGAATTTCAAAACCTTCACACCACAGATTTTAGCGACGACAAAATGCCCTAACTCATGAACAAAAACCAGAAAACCAAGCATTAAAATGCCGGCTATTATCGTTGTCATACCAATCCTCCACTGATCAATTCTTTTGCCTCTTTTCTGGCCCACAGGTCAGATTGAAGCACCTGGTCAATCGTTGTAATGTCCAAACGCTGATGACGGGCCATAACTTTCTCGATCACCTGTGGTATGCCAAGAAAGCTGAGTTGATACTGCAAAAATGCTTCGACAGCAACCTCATTCGCTGCATTCAATACCGCTGGAACCGTGCCCCCGAGCGCTAAGGCCTCATACGCCAGGCGCAAACACGGGAAACGCTGTATATCTGGCTGTGAAAATGTTAATCGACCCAACTGACAAAGATCAAGAGGCGGTTGATTCAGCGGCATTCTCAGCGGCCATGAAAGAGCATAGGCGATCGGCGTTTTCATGTCCGGCACTCCCAGCTGGGCAATAACTGCTCCATCATGGTATTCTACCAGCGAGTGAACAATGCTTTCTGGATGAACATGAACGGCAATTTTTTCTGCTGGAAAATCAAACAGCCAACGAGCCTCAATTATTTCAAGACCTTTATTCATCATCGTTGCAGAGTCGATGGATATTTTTCTGCCCATCTCCCAGTTAGGGTGCGCTAAAGCATCCTTAGGTGTGATTGATTGGAACTGGGAGAGACCGTACTCACGAAAGGGGCCACCCGAAGCGGTCAGGATCAAGCGCCGAACATCGTCGTTCCGGTGGCCTGCCAACGACTGAAAAATCGCCGAATGTTCACTGTCAACCGGAATCAGTTTAACCTGCTGCTGGACCACTTCCTCCATGATGAGACTTCCGGCCATCACCAGAGTTTCTTTGTTGGCCAGAGCAACATCTTTCCCCGCCTTTATTGCCGCAAGGGTTGGGACTAATCCTGCTGCTCCGACAACTGCAGCAACAACCATTTCAGTTTCTGAGACTGTCGCACAGCGGATCATCCCTTCAACACCACAACAGATTTCGACACTCGTACCCTTGAGCCGCAGGGCAAGCGTTTCCGCATCACGCGCTGAAAGAACCGAAACTATTTGGGGCTGAAAGATTTCAATCTGTTTTTGCAACAGATCGATATTGTTCCCAGCACTCAGCGCAACAATTTGGTAATGATCGGGAAAGTCTTCAACAATTTCTAAAGTGCTGACTCCAATGGAGCCGGTCGAACCAAGAACGGTCAGTTTTTTCAATATTTCGTCAACCTCCGTAACCATACTTGGCAAGATAAAAAGCAATTGGAAAGGCAAACAGCAGGCTGTCAAGACGATCAAGCATGCCCCCGTGCCCAGGGATAATATGTCCAGAGTCCTTGACCTGACAGGCTCGTTTTAATAAAGATTCGAAGAGGTCGCCCAATTGTCCTGCGGTTCCAAGTAACAACCCAATCAGGACCCCGTCAATCATTCCCAGAAACGACATAAAGGTATATTTTGCCAACAATACTGCCAAAACAGACCCCGCCAAACCACCTAAGGCACCCTCAATACTCTTATTCGGGCTGACCGCTGGATACAATTTGTGTTTTCCAAATTTACTGCCAACGAAATAGGCCAGGGTATCGCAGCCCATAATCACCATTAATGTCAGAAAAATCCACTTTTGACCGTTGGCGAGTAACCGTAACGGAATCAAATGGCCCAGTAACAGTGGAAGATAAAGCCAGCCGAGCAGGATCCAGCCAAAATGGTGATGAATATTTTCAATTGATTTAAAACGGAACAGAAAAATCAAAGAGAAAAGCAGGAAAAATCCGGTAAAAAGCGGGAACAGATAAATAAGGTTGTTGGTTGCCAACAGGGGAACAACTGACACTCCAAAAAGTGTTGCTAGCCATTGTTCAAAGCGATAAGTCTCACCCAGACCCATCCGGTTAAATTCGAGAAGACTCAGGGATAATACCACTGCCAGAAAAACAGAAAAAACTATCGGGCTTGCATAGCCAAGCAGTAAAATCAATAACGGCAAAGCGATAAGGGCAGTTATTATACGTTGTTTAATTACTAATCTCCCTCAGCAGAATTTGTCGAATTTTTTTTCAATTGATCATCAGTAAGCCCAAAGCGCCGTTTGCGCTGCAAATAATCATCCAGGGCTTTCTGCATTTCAGTTGCATCGAAATCGGGCCAGAGTACGTCGGAAAAATAGAGTTCCGCATAGGCAGCTTGCCACAGCAGGAAATTACTGATCCTCATTTCGCCGCTGGTGCGGATCATCAGATCAGGCTCTGGGATTTCACCCGTATCCAGGTAAGACGAAAATAGCTTATTATCTAACTGTTCAAGGTCTAACTCTCCATTTAATGCCTGCTCGGCAATAGTCCTTGCCGCCCGGACAATCTCATCCCGCCCACCGTAAGAAAGGGCTAGAACCAGAGTTAAAACTTTTCCCTTCGCGGTTACTTTTTCGGCATCGGCCAAAGCCGCCTGAACAGGTTCAGAGAGACGTGAAACATCACCGATGACGCGCAAACTGATACCAACTTCTAACATTTTTTGCCTTTGTGAAAACAAAAATTGCAGCAGCAGTTCCATCAGAGCATTGACTTCTTGAAGGGGCCGGCCCCAGTTTTCTGAACTGAACGCGTACAGACTTAAAAAACGGATTCCGCGACGGACACAGTCATCAACGATATGTGTTACCGTCTCAACACCCTGCTGATGGCCTGCAATCCTCGGCAAGTTTCGCTGTTGAGCCCAGCGCCCATTTCCGTCCATAATAATAGCAAGATGGGTCAGAGGAGGTAATATTTTATTATTAGCTTTTTCAACCATTTATCAACTCTGAACAGGAAAAAGTGACTTTGAAAAATAACATGGATATGAGTTGGACAGCAAGCGAATGCTAAGCGTGAAAACTACGTGTAACAAAATAAAAAGGGCGTTAAAAACGCCCTATCTAGGTTTCAGCTATAAAAACAGGGTCAGTCAACTATTGCATTCACTGGACATGAATCAACGCAGTCACGGCATTCGGTACATTCGTCAGTAATTATGTATACATCGCCTGACTCGACGATAGCGCCCAGAGGGCAGGCATCAACACAGGTTCCACAGCCAATGCATTCTTCATTAATTTTCAGGGCCATATTTTTACTCCTTTGAAAAATTGGAACCGTTAATCGGGATCATATTTCCATGACCTCCTGTTCCTTGCTCAGCACCACAGCATCGATGGTGCTTACATACTCATCCGTCAATTGTTGAACATCTTTTTCACTGCGTTTTTGGTCGTCTTCAGTGATTTCTTTTTCCTTTTCCAGCATCTTCAAGTTTTCGTTCGCATCGCGCCGCGCATTCCGTACTGAAATCTTTGCATCTTCGGCCATCCGCTTGATGATTTTCACCATTTCACGACGACGTTCTTCAGTTAATGCTGGGACCGGCAAACGGATCAACTGACCGTCAGAAGAAGGCGTCAAGCCCAGATCGGCTTTATAAAGTGCCTTTTCTATATCCGGAATAAGATTTTTCTCCCAGGGCTGCACTGTAATCAAGCGCGCCTCTGGCGTTGAAAGCGTTGCCACCTGACTCAGGGGAGTAGCTACACCATAATACTCCACAGTCACATCATCCAGCAAAGAAGTGCTTGCTCGCCCGGTACGGACTTTGGACATCTCCTTTTTAAGCGCCTTGACGGCTTTATCCATCGCGGCTCGCGCTTCACTCAAAACCTCTTTAAGCATCTGTGTCCCCTCCTTTGACAATCGTTCCGATAGGCTCGCCGAGGACAACTTTTTTGATGTTGTCACGCCGGGTCATATCAAAAATAATCATTGGCAGGTTATTATCCATACAGAGTGATGTCGCTGTTGCATCCATCACCTGCAAGCCCTTTTGTAAAACTTCCAGATAAGTCAGTGTTGGTATTTTAACTGCATTACGATCCTTATTGGGGTCTGCAGAGTAAACGCCATCAACCTTCGTCGCTTTAAGAATGACCTCAGCATTAATCTCCATTGCACGCAGGCTGGCAGCCGTGTCGGTTGTGAAATAGGGATTTCCAGTGCCTGCACTAAAAATCACAACACGACCTTTTTCAAGGTGACGAACTGCCCGGCGACGGATATAGGGTTCTGCAATCTGCTGCATGTCTATCGCTGACTGAACCCGGGTGATAACATTCTGTTTTTCCAATGCGTCCTGCATCGCCAGACTGTTCATGACCGTAGCCAGCATCCCCATGTAATCGGCACTGGCACGATCCATTCCCTTAGATGATGCAGCCAGGCCACGGAAGATATTTCCGCCGCCAATGACCAGGGCAACCTGAACACCTAAGGCAACAACTTCTTTTATCTCGGTGGCAATACCGGTAATAACCTTTGGATCGATACCATAACCCTGGTCACCGGCCAGAGCTTCCCCACTCAATTTCAGTAGTATGCGTCGATATTTAATCGTATCCACAGATCACTCCTGCCGCTTGGTGTTTATGGTTAACTACTTGCTCAGCGCCGCGACCTCAGCAGCAAAATCATCTTCCTTCTTTTCAATACCTTCACCAAGCTGGTAACGAGCAAAACTATTGAGCTTAATAGCAGCGCCTAAATCCTTTGCCAGTGCCTCTACGAGTTTACCGACTTTTTGATCAGGATCAATAACAAAAGCCTGTTCTAGCAAGCAAACTTCGCCGAAATATTTATTGATTTGACCGATAATAATTTTTTCAATAATTTTTTCCGGTTTTCCACTGTCTAACGCCTTAACCCGCATAATTTCTTTTTCTTTTTCAACAACGGCGCCCGGGACGCTGTCACGATCCAGATATTGCGGAGCGGCGGCGGCAACATGCATGGCAATCTGTTTACCCAGTTCAGCAACACGTTGATCGGTTGATTCAGTTTGCAATTCCACCAGAACACCGATTTTCCCGGCACCGTGAACATAGGAAGAGACAAGCCCCTGACCAGCATCAACACGCAGAGAACGGCGGATACTCATATTTTCACCGATGGTCGCAATCTGATGGGTCAATTCTTCGGCCACAGTTCTTCCTGTATTGGGGTAAGCCAAATTCTTAAGACCGTCAACATCGACAACCTGATTGGCCAGAACCACATCAAGAACACCAGCAACGAAGGACTGAAATGCATCATTTTTAGCAACAAAATCAGTTTCAGCGTTAACCTCTACCAAAGCCCCGACAGTGCCTTCAGCAGTCGCTGCAACGGCGCCCTCAGCCGCTACACGGCCAGACTTTTTCGCAGCGGCGGAAAGTCCTTTTTTACGCAGAAAATCTACGGCCTCATCCATATTACCTTCTGTTTCACTCAGTGCTTTTTTACAATCCATCATTCCGGCTCCGGTTTTTTTACGCAATTCGGAGACCATTGCAGCTGTAATACTCACGTTTTTTCCTCCACAAATTTTCTCGGCAGGAGATCCCCTGCGAAATTTACTGACTAAACAAACGGCCGGGACTAAAGCCCGGCCGCAGGCCTATAAAACTATTTCTAATGATTGATAAAATCTGTCTTAATTATTCAGCTTCTTTTTTCTCAACAGCGGCTGGGACTTCGACAACTTCTTCTACCACCACGACAGGGGCTGCTGCTTCCACGACAGGGGCTGCTGCTTCCACGACAGGGGCTGCTGCAACTTCAACAACGGGCTCATCCTTGCCCTCTGCTTCTGTTTGCTTAGCATTTTTCCGTTGCTGAAAACCGTCTACGCAGGCGTCAGCCATGCAGGAAGCGAACAAACGAATCGCTCGGATTGCATCATCGTTTCCCGGGATAATATAGTCGATATTATCTGGATCGCAGTTAGTATCAACGACAGCGACGACTGGGATTCCAAGCTTGTTGGCTTCCTTTACAGCAATAGCTTCTTTATTTGGATCAATAATAAAAACAGCTCCTGGAAGCTTTGTCATATGCTTAATGCCGCCGAGGTTTTTCTCTAGTTTTTCACGCTCCCTCTCGAGCTGGAGAGCTTCCTTTTTGGTGTACTGCTCAAGGGTACCATCGGCAGCCATGGCTTCGATCTTTTTCAAACGATCGATACTCGCTTTGATGGTCGAAAAGTTCGTCAGCATGCCTCCCAACCAGCGGTTATTGACAAAGTACTGGTCAGAGCGCAGCGATTCTTCCTTTATGGCATCCTGAGCCTGTTTTTTCGTCCCGACAAACAAAACCTTGTCGCCGCTCGCGACAGTGTCCTGAATAAACTGATAGGCAGTTTTGAAGTAACGCACTGTTTTTTGCAGATCGACGATATAGATCCCATTACGAGCCCCGAAAATATAGGGTTTCATTTTGGGATTCCAACGTTTCGTCTGGTGGCCGAAATGAACCCCGGCCTCAAGCATTTGTTTCATTGTAATCTGTGCCATTTTTGTTTCTCCTCGTTTTTGGTTTTGTCCTCCGCTCCGATCCTCTTCAGCAGGTCTCAATCTGTGATCGAGCACCAACCTGCCCTAATCCTGGAGCGTGTGTATTGGTTAACTGCGGACCTATAACATTTCTCTGCACCATCAGGCAAGAAAAAATGAGTCTACCGTGAAAGAGTCTATTACAAGGAAATATGCTTCCAAATTACAAAAAGGAACTCAGCATATTTACAGAAACAGATCGCTGTACTAACATGCGCCACCATGTCACCCCTGCGCATACATCGCTATATTCTTAAAGAAATCAGTATTCCGACGATACTCAGCCTGATCATTTTTACTTTTGTCCTGCTCATGGGGAGGATTCCCAGGATTACGGAGCTGGTCATCAGTAAAGGCGTCCCAGCAGCAGAGATTTTACAGCTGTTTGCCTACCTGATGCCGACTTTTCTGAGCATCACTGTTCCGCTCTCATTTTTACTTGGAATATTGCTCGCCTTTGGGCGTCTTTCTGCAGAAAGTGAATTTATTGCTCTCAAAGCTTCCGGCATTAGCCTCTACAACCTGATTAAACCGGTTGTTGCTCTAGCCATTTTGTTCGTCATAGTGACGGGCTGGATCACAGTTTTTGTAGAACCAGCGAGCAAATCAGCCTTCCGCGGGAAACTTTTTCAAATTGCTTCCAGCAGCCTGAGTATCAGCGTCAAACCGGGGGTCTTTACCGATGAGTTTGACGGCATTGTTCTCTATACCCGGGGAATGAATGAGCGCCTTGGCATCATGCAGGATGTTTTTATTTCTGATGAACGCAGTGGGACGACACCGGCAACCATCACCGCCAAAGAGGGGCGTTTTATTTCCGATCCAGATCAGTTCAGACTGACGTTGAGATTACAAGATGGCAGTATTCACCGCCATCCGCAAAACGAAAAGCAAGCGACCTATCAGATTATCAGCTTCGCCACTTACGATGTTAATATCGATGTTGGCAACCCGCTCGGCGACGATAATAACCGTTATCGTAAACGCAGTGAACTCTCATGGGGAGAATTGAACCACGCGATTGATAATGCCACTCAGGATAAAAACAGGTATCGCTTTCAAGCTGAGAAACATGAGCGGGTAGTCATCGCCTTTGCACCTCTCGTTCTGATTCTGGTTGGGATCCCGCTTGGACTGCAATCACAGCGATCAGGGAAAGGGGCTGGATTCGCTCTGGCCCTGGTGGTTTTTCTGATCTACTACGTCTTGTTCAGCTTTGCTGGGACCGTCGCCGACAAAGGGATTATTCCCGCCTGGTCAATTCTCTGGCTACCTAATCTCTGTTTTCTCCTCGGTGGAGCCTATTTTCTTCACCGCACGGCCATCGAAAAACCGCTGCAGTTTTTTACCCTGCCACAGCGTTTATGGAACCACTGGAAAAAGCGCAGTATCGGGTCAGGTGATCAATAATGAATATTCTTAACCGCTACCTGTTACGCTATTTCGCACGAATCCTTTCTCTCTGTGCTGGCGCTTTTATCGGCATCTACCTGTTGATAGACTTTTTCGAAAAGGTGGATGATTTTATCGACCAGAAAGCAGCTCCATGGGATTATGTAGTTTATCTCCTCAACAGCATTCCTTTTATACTTTCCCAGATTCTCCCGCTTGCCGTGTTAACTGCAGTAGTTCTAACCCTCGGGGGACTGGGACGGACCAATGAGGTGACCGCCATGCGGGCCTGTGGAATCAGTCTCTGGAAGGTCGTCCAACCAATAATGACCCTTGCGCTCATCCTTTCGTTCGGGCTCTTGCTGTTAAACGAATTTGTTGTGCCCTGGAATGCGAAGCAACTGAACGCGCTGCTGGAATTCAAACTGAAAGGCAAACAACAGATTCAATTAACCCGTCAGGAAATCTGGTATCGCAAAGACAACCGGATTATCAATATTGCCCTGGCGACACCGCTCAAAAAAACCCTGCAGGGGGTCACAGTCTTCACCTTTGATGATCAACAAAAAATCATCAAAAGAGAGGATGTCGCCCGTGCTTTCTTCAAAGACGGTTCATGGCAGGCTGAAAATATGATGACAAGGGTTTTTGATCCCCAGTCAGGAGATCTCATTCAGGCGGAGAAGCTGAACGACCAAACGTTGAACATCGAACGCACGCCGCTGGATTTTTCCGGGCGGGAGGATCTCAACAACGAGCTGAATTTCCGCCAACTCAGAGCGCTGACTGATAAACTCGAACGAGAAGGATATGACGCCACCCACCAGCGGGTTGATATGCACAACCGAGTAGCGGCACCGTTTACCTGCCTGATCATGGGATTCCTGGGTGTTCCTTTCGCCTTGCAAAGGGGGCGCAACAGCAATATCGCCCTCGGTATCGGTTTGAGCCTGGGGATTGGCATCGGATATTTTATCATTCAATCCCTGGTCACCGCGTTTGGCTATTCCAATGCACTCCCCCCACTTATTGCCGCATGGTCAGCAAATTTCATTTTCTTACTAATGGGGATATGGCTCCTGTTGAACGTCAAGGAATAATGAATAGGAAGTAGCAACTAAAAAAGCCCCAGCATGTCGCCAGGGCTTTCCAGTTTACCAATGAAGCCCTACGGAAAAAACATCAATACCGATAAGTATCAGGCTTATAGGGACCATTAAGTGGGACCCCCAGGTATTGTGATTGTTCGTCCGTCATCACAGTTAGTTTTGCTCCCAGTTTATCCAGGTGCAGGCGCGCGACCTTTTCATCCAGAGACTTGGGTAAAACGTAGACCTTATTTTCATAGTCTTCGCTATTACTGAACAACTCAATCTGAGCCATCACTTGATTGGTAAATGAATTGGACATGACAAAGCTTGGATGACCAGTGGCACAACCAAGATTCAACAGCCGTCCTTCAGCTAGAACAATCACGCCGTGCCCATCTTCAAATATCCAGCGATCAACTTGCGGCTTGATATTTTCCTTCTTGATGGTTGGATCTCTTTCCACGGCAATCATTTCAATTTCATTATCAAAATGACCGATATTGCCAACAATGGCGTTGTTTTTCATCTGACGCATATGCTCCAGTGTGATGACATGTTTATTCCCCGTTGTCGTGATGTAGATATCGGCATAATCGAGAACATCTTCGACACGTTTGACCTCATAACCCTCCATGAGCGCCTGAAGAGCACAAATCGGATCAATTTCCGTTACAATAACCCGCGCGCCCTGGCCGCGAAGTGATTGACAGGAGCCCTTACCAACATCACCATAACCACAGACAACCGCAACCTTGCCCGAGAGCATAACGTCTGTGGCACGCATAATTCCGTCAACCAGTGAATGACGGCAGCCATAAACATTATCAAACTTAGATTTGGTGACCGCATCGTTCACATTCATCGCAGGGAACAATAAAGAGCCCTCTTCTTCCATCTGATAAAGCCGATGCACTCCGGTAGTGGTTTCTTCCGAGACGCCCCTGATGGCAGCAGCCGTCTGCGACCATTGACCCGGGTTGGCAGCAATCGACTTTTCTAGAGCTTTGACTAGTTCGGTCCAATCATCAGGGTCATCAGTCGTAGTAGCTGGAACGGTTGATTTCTCCCACTCATTGCCTTTGAGAACAAACATCGTGGCGTCCCCGCCATCATCGAGAATCATGTTGGGATATTCACCGTCGGGCCAGGTCAACGCCTGTTCGGTACACCACCAGTATTCACTGAGTGTTTCCCCCTTCCAGGCAAAAACCGGGACACCCTTCGGGTTTTCGACAGTTCCCTCGGGGCCAACAGCAACGGCTGCCGCAGCTTGATCTTGGGTGGAAAAGATATTGCAGGAGCACCAGCGCACCTGGGCTCCGAGTGAGAGCAAAGTTTCAATCAAAACAGCCGTCTGAATCGTCATATGCAGTGAGCCTGAGATCCGCGCACCTTTTAATGGAAATTGACCGTCATATTCTTCCCGCAGAGCCATCAATCCCGGCATTTCAACCTCTGCCAGCAGTATTTCTTTTCGCCCCCAATCAGCTAGGGATAAATCTTTGACCTTAAAGTCATTCATATCTAACACCTAAATTCTCCTTTGTTTTAATGCCAACAGAATAAGGGTTTTGTTTATCATACTCCTGTGGCTATAAACAAGAGCGGATCAGCCTTTCTCAATGCGCTTTAGCCACAAGAACGTCACCTCATACCAGACTCGCAAGAGCACAGTCGCCCCCAAGCGGCCAGCGGGATTGTCAGTCATGAAGTTAAAAATTGGAAGTAAAAAACTCAAATATCTTGTTTGCCCTTCACCCACAGACAGACCATGACGAAATGAGCGGTGCGCATCCAAGGCAAAAAATAATTGCCAGGCATGATTACGAACATAAGATCCTTGGAGGTACCAGAGCTTCCAGCGTTCAGGCAGGGTTAGATTCTTGTGCAACCTCCTGATCAAGATAAAAAATGGCACGAGATGGAGCTTTTCGGTATCTGACTGCTGCAGGTAGATGTGCGGTGCAGCCCTAAAAAAATCATCCCAGCCAATCACGCGGGAACACATAATAATCGCTCCGAGCAGTTGGCGTTGCCAAAGGCCTTCCCTTTCAAAGCGCCGTGTAGAAGTGCTGATTTCTGCCGGGAGCAGTTGCCACTGTCCAAGCTGTCGTAATCGCTCGGCGAAGTCTGTATCTTCCATCGCTGATAAGGTTTCAGAAAAAGGTCCGACTTGCTCAACAAGCTGCCGATGAATTAAAAAACCCTGATCACCATGGACAGTTTCCGCCAACCCGAGACGCGCTTTCCATTCGTAAAAATAATATCCCGCTGATGGTTGAAATCCACTGCGACGGAAGCTTAAAGCAAAATGCCCGGCGACATTTAGGCTTTCAGCTCGAATTAAGTGATTTAAACCCTTCCTCAGAGCCAAAGGATCGCTGAAACGACTGTCCACATGCAGAAACAGCAACCATTCCGCTGCGGCCTTCTCAATGCCGCGATTAAGCTGCCGGCCACGCCCTTTGGAACAATTCAAAAGCCGATAAGAAAAAGGGGGAAGACTCTGTTTCTCCAGCCACTCGAGACTTCCATCCGTCGATCCACCATCACTGATGATAAGTTCAAAACAAACCCCTTGCTGTCGCTCAAGATCGGAAAAAAAATCAGGCAAATCATCCCGCTCGTTTAAAACTGGGACAATGATACTCAGATCAGCGACTTGGGGATTGTCTACAGACATAATATTATCCGAAAACGACTTCACAACAGTTCGTCATGTGCTATAAGTAATGCTGTTTTCAAACAAAAATATTTCAAAACAATCATAGAACGATAACTGTTTACATCTGACAAGACAAGGGGGCAAAGATGAGTGAAATCATTGATATTTACGCGCGCGAAATTCTTGACTCACGAGGCAACCCAACAGTAGAGGTAGAAGTTGCGCTGGAAACCGGGGTACTTGGTCGTGCAGCAGTCCCCAGTGGCGCCTCAACCGGTGAACGGGAAGCGCTGGAATTACGCGATGGTGATAAAGGCCGTTACCTCGGTAAGGGCGTTCTTAAGGCAGTTGAACATGTCAACGAAGTCATCGCCACGGAACTGGTTGGTTGGGAAGCGAGCGACCAGATCGGCATCGACCGCAAACTCCTCGAACTCGATGGCACCGATTTTAAAAGCAAACTCGGCGCAAACGCACTACTGGGAGTGTCCATGGCTTGTGCCAAAGCCGCTGCGGAGGATGCCGGGCTGCCTCTGTATCAATATATCGGTGGGGCCAATGCCAAGGAACTCCCCCTACCCATGATGAACATCATCAATGGTGGTGAGCACGCCGATAACAATGTCGACATTCAAGAGTTTATGATCATGCCCGCTGGTGCTGATTGTTTCAAGGAAGCGTTGCGCATGGGTGCTGAAATCTTTCACGCCCTGAAAAAAGTTCTGAAAGACAAGGGGTACAACACGGCCGTTGGTGACGAGGGCGGCTTTGCCCCGGATTTGAAGAGCAATGAAGAAGCGCTGCAAGTGATCATGGAAGCGATCGAAGCCGCCGGTTATAAACCTGGTGAAGACATCCTGTTGGCGCTGGATGTCGCCGCATCGGAAATTTATAAAGAGGGCAAGTACAACTTCGCCAATGAAAAGCAGGCGATTAAAACGGCCGCAGAAACTGTGGCTTTTTATGAAGATCTCGTCAATAGGTATCCAATTATTTCCATTGAAGACGGTCTTGCTGAAAACGACTGGGACGGCTGGAAACTGATGACCGAAAAACTCGGGGATAAGATTCAGATCGTTGGTGACGATCTATTCGTTACTAACACTAAAATCTTGAAAGAGGGAATCGAAAAAGGCATTGCCAACTCGATCCTGATCAAGGTCAATCAGATCGGCACCCTGACAGAAACTCTAGAGGCAATTGAAATGGCGAAACGGGCTGGCTACACAGCTGTCGTCTCGCACCGTAGCGGTGAAACGGAAGACACAACCATTGCCGATCTCGCCGTGGCAACCAACACCGGCCAGATTAAAACAGGTTCGCTTTGTCGCACCGACAGGGTGTGCAAATACAATCAATTACTGCGTATAGAAGATGAACTGGGCAACACGGCCGTATTTAACGGCAAAGACGTTTTTTACAATCTGCGCTAAAAACTGAGCGGGGACAGATCTTCATTCTGTCCCCGTTTTCTATTCACCCGGGGAAAGCAGATAACTGCTCCCCTGCTTTTTACGCTTTATTCTTCCTTCATCAGCCATTTCTTTCAGCACTTGCTGTAACTTTTTTTTACTGACATCGGGGAAGATTGAATAAATGTCGGATTGAGCCATTCCCGGTTTCTGGTTGATTTGTTGCTGCAGCAAACTTTCAAGAGAGTCGGCTAGAAGCTCCTTAATATTATTAATCGCTGTAAAATCGTCATTTATCTCCGCGGGGGCGGGTTGCTGATCGGCAACAACAGCAGCTTTTTCATCTTCACCCTGAGTCAGAATTTCGCCATCCTGCTCAGCACGGATTTCTCGCTCAATCGTCATCATTTTCTGATAAAAATAGAAACCCGCTCCAACAATTAATAACAGAACAATAAACCAGAACATGAAACACCTCCCAAGTTGATTTTACTTTGGCTTACAAAACCAGCGTTCGAACCATGAATGATGGTCATTCTGAGCCAGAAGCCTCAAGTCATTCTGACCCAGCCAGATGCCATCACAGTTTGGGCATTGGTCCAGAGGAACCTCATGAATAGTTTTTGGCTCAAGTATTTCTCCACATTTGGGACAGCGCCCCAGGCAGCTACTCTGCTTCATTTTAGCGATGGCTTCCTTTTCCTTCTTGTGGAAATATTCTTCCTCCAGAGCCTTTTTACGTTCATCCCAAGCATTGGTCATGAGCAGATCTCCACAAAATAAGCACTGATTTCAGATTATAGCTGATCATGCTCCTAGTGTCACAGCCTTTCCATTTACTCCGCAACGGTCAGATGATACTGACCCGCACCAAAAGCAGCTCCCTTACCAAAATTAAACAGACTCCCAAGTTGAAGTATCCAGGCGATATCCGCCAATCGGTTCGCCTCTAGATCGAGAGTTCCCAACAAACCACCCAGGTTCTGTCCTCCCTGTTCATTGTTCAGGGTGCGCCAATCTTTCCACTGGAGGCGGTTCTCCAATGTTGTTATTTGACGAGATAAAGCGATAAAATATTTTGCATCATATTCAAGCTCAACCTGAGCATAATGGGCAAGAAACGCTGTCACCCGGCGCAAAACAAAGGGAAACAGCTCTGAAAAATCTGCTTTAAACAAAGGCTTGCCATGATGCATCAAGCGTAATGGTGCTGTCACATTGATCCGGCAGTTTTCAACCACAGGAGACTGAAGCTCCAGCCACCAGCCCAGATCAGAAATTGGAGGGGCTAATTCTGTTTCAGACTCACCCTGAAGCCAGAGCATCGAACGGACACCACTGGCATCTTCTGCTTCTATTGCTTCAACGATAAAATGGCCGGTACCCTTATAAAGGCCTTGAGCCCCTAACTGTTTCAAAAGCCTGATAAAACTCCTCAATCGATTGGTTGCAGAGCCAACAAATAACACGGGCAGGATGATGCGTTGCTTCGGTTCAATCAGACCAAATTGGGAGACATCCGGGGACAGCACCATAGCCGGGGCGGGCTTTTGTAGCTGGCGAGATAAAACAGGATCATCGGGCAACGGCGGGAGCAGAAGTTGCCTTAATTGACTTACGTCCGAGTTCTCTCCATGAGCTTGCAGGTTTTTTAAGGCCAGTAACATTTCACGGCGCAACTGCAACAGGGCAAGTTCCGGCAAATCAAAATAATCTCTGTTTTCCAGATGAAAATAGAACTGAACGTATTCAACCTGTGCCAACTGTTGTGGAAATGGAGCCTGATAGCTCATAAAAACTCCGATAAATTTGCGCCTTGGGGTAGTATTTGTTATACGTCTACCCGGTTACAAAAAATAAATCAAATTGGAGAATAACTGAATGTTTCAGTTCACACTGTTGAAAGAAGATACTCACAGCCGGGCCCGTCGCGGTCGACTGGAAACGCCGCATGGAACCATAGAAACCCCTATTTTTATGCCAGTTGGAACCCACGGTGCACTCAAAGCCATGACCCCGGCTCAAGTTGAAGAAACTGAAGCTCAGATCATCCTCTCCAATACCTACCATCTACATTTGAAGCCCGGTGAGGGACTGGTTAAAAAAGCCGGCGGCTTGCACAAATTCATGAACTGGAAAAAACCGATTCTGACTGACAGCGGCGGTTTTCAGGTATTTTCCCTGCCGAAAAAAAGGATCGGGGAGGATGGTGTTCACTTTCGCCATGAACTGACGGGTGAAGAAATCTTCCTTGGACCCAAAGAAGCCATGCAGATCGAAAATGATCTGGGGGCCGACATTATCATGGCTTTTGATGAATGTATTCCTTTTCCAGCGACTCACGATTATGCCGCAAAATCGATTAAGAAAACCCTGCGCTGGGCTGAAACCTGCCTGAAGCATCATGGGCGTGAAGACCAGGCGCTGTTCGGAATCGTTCAGGGAAGCGTCTATGAGGATCTGCGGCGTGAATGTGCCGAAGCCCTGACGGCAATGGACTTCCCCGGTTATGCCATCGGTGGCGTCAGTGTTGGTGAAGGATTGGATCTGCTGAAGCAGGTGGTTGACTACACCGAACCCTTCATGCCGAAAAACAAGCCACGCTATTTGATGGGCGTTGGCCTGCCGGAAGATATTCTTGAATCAATCGAACGAGGCATGGACATGTTTGATTGCGTTATTCCAACGCGTTATGCCCGTAGCGCAACACTGTTTACCAAACGCGGAAAGATCAGACTGACCAACCGGAATTTTCGGCGTGACTTTTTCCCGGTCGACCCTTCCTGTGATTGCTACTGTTGCCGTAATTTTACTCGCGCCTACCTGCACCACCTGTTCAACGCCAATGAAATCCTCTCCGCAACCCTGTCTGCCATCCACAATGTCAGATTTTATTTAAACATGGTTGCCGGAGCGCGTGCGGCAATAGAGGCAGATGACTATCCGGCATTCAAAAAAGATTTTCTTAAGGAGTATTTATCGGGTCAAAAATAAGGGCAGCCAAGACATATATAATTTCTTACAAAATCAAATAATTCCAGTCGGTTGAAAACCGATACTCAGGTTCGAAATACAAAAAGGGCAGGCTGAAAACATCAGCCTGCCCTTTTTGTATTTTAATGGCTATCAGAATTCTAACGCATCATGAAACCCATCATTTTCTTCATCCAGTCAATTTTCAATAATTTCATCATCCACATTTCACCAATTGATTTATTCATGAATGACATGCTGGGAAAAGAGTGTTGGAGTAACATGATATCTGCAAGGCGAATTTTTTTCTGAATCGCCAGCGCCCATTCGTTGATCATTTCTGCAGAACCCTCGCCAATGACCGATACCCCATAGATTTTCCCTAATTTATTGGTCAAGACACGAACAGAACCGGTTGTGACCTGCTCAGCAATTGCGGCACCATAGTCAGCATGTTTTGCTTCAAGCACATCATACTTGATCCCGGCAGCAATAAGGTCGGCTTCACGCATACCGACTGAAGAAACCTGCGGTTCGGTAAAAACTGTCCATGGCACAACATATTTCTTAAAATCCTTTTTAAATGGCCAGGGGCGCATGATATTCATCAGGGCAATCATCCCCTGGTGCATAGCCGCATGAGAAAAAAGGTAAGTACTGTTGCAATCGCCAATAGCATAGATGTGACTGACATTGGTCTGCAGGTTAGCATTGACGGGAATCCCTTTGGGACTGTACTGAACTCCAGCTTTTTCAAGGTCTAATCCTTCCAGCGCAGGAGTTCGCCCTGCTGCAAGCAGCAGTTTTTCTGCTTCGAGGACCTCCCCTTCTTTGGTTGTTAAAACGACCCGGCCATCTTTCTTTTCCACCTGACTGATCGAGCGGCTATTGTAAACATCGATGCCCTCTTTTTTAAAGACCTCTTCCAATTGTTCCCCGGCAATGCGATCGGCAAAAGGCAGCAGATGCGGATCCATCTGGACAATTGTCGTCTTGCAACCGAGCCGGGAAAAAGCCTGGGCCATTTCTGAGCCGATGGCGCCACCACCAATAATGATCATACTTTCTGGGATTTTTTCCTGATGGAACAGGTTTTCGTTGGTCAAAAGATCGTCTATCGTATCAAGCCCAGGAATCGGTGGCCTTGATGGCTTGGTCCCAGTGCAGATAAATATCCGCTTTCCAGTTATTTTCCGGTCACCAACCTGAACCGTGTGCGAGTCAACAAAACTGGCGGCACCTTGGCCGATAAGCTTGTCAACTTTTTCAAATTTTACTCCATATTTTTTTTCATTGATGAAATCGAGTTTTTCCTGAATAGAAGGAAACGGGTTTTGTACTTCCGGTTCACGCATCTCTTCCATCTGGAAACTCGGGAATTTGGTCACAGTATGACGGGTCTTTGCCATCCGCAACAGCGCTTTGCTCGGGATACAGCCCACGTTCATGCATTCGCCACCAAGCTTGTGTTTTTCAATGCCGCAGACTTTCAGTCCCATTTCAGCCCCCATCGCTGAAATCACCATACCAGCCGGGCCGATGCCGATGGTCACAATGTCATAGTCGTAATTTGCCATAATGTTTAACCCCTTTTGTCACGTTCAATATTTGATGGCGCTAGAAATAATTATAGAGGATATTATATATATGTTTTTTAGAATGTAAAGCAAAAACGCTGGCTCCCATCACTGCCAGTCTAGCCTGCTACCATCAATTCACAAGTCTATCCCTACTGAGAAACAAAAAAGGAGCTCAATACAAGCTCCATTTTCACTTTTATCAGGGTGAATTTTTCACTCTAATTACGATCAGGGTTGGTATTCAATTTTTGATTCCTGAACGGTATCACAGTCTGCACATTTGAACACCCGTGTATCGTGCCACCAGGGTTCATCACCCCAGTACTGTTCATTACCGATACAATCAATATTTTCAACTTCGTTCAGCTTTTTCGCATCTTGACATTCCGGGCAGTAAACCCAGACCTTACCGTCCGCACAAGCTTGCAAAAACTCTCCAGGATTAGACATTTATTGCCCTTCCACCTCAGGCCTTGGAGATGGCGTTAGTCTTGCCTTCTTCACGCAGAACCTTTACCGAACGGCCGGCAATTCCCCAGCTATCAGCTTCAATCTCCTTAATGACAATCTGAGTTGAAGAGGGATTTTTATCAAGGACCTTGACTAACAGCTCGGTTATTCCTTCTACTAACTGTGCTTTCTGTTCATTTGTCGCACCCTTGGTGATACTGACTTCTACATATGGCATAAATAGGTCCTTTCACTGTCTTTCGAGGTAATTCATCCGTGCTAGCTGCATTATTACCAACAGATAAAGGGAATGCAACAGCAATACTCAAACGTACAGGTCTTAAGTTGAGAAACAATCTATTTTAATTGCTTCCAGCTATCCCCTGCCAAGGAAAGGTCGGCAGAGTGAAGAAATTTTAGCAAGCGATAAAGACGGAGCTTGAATCTGTCTTGCCGAAAGGATAGGTCAAAAAAAGGGTTGAATTTTCTACCCACAGCAGTCAGAAAAATACTGATGTCGGTTATGGGGCCAAACACCTGATTGCTTTTTCTCCCAACATGTTGCTAATAGATTCGTGTTTGTCAGTGAAATTATTTTGCTATTTTTTTGCAAAAAAAAAGCTCCGTAGTTAGCTACGGAGCCTTCTTATTTTAGAATATAATATACTTAGATCTTGGCAACATTACTTGCTTGAGGGCCTTTTTGACCATCAACAACGTCAAAACTGACGCGATTACCTTCGACAAGAGACTTAAACCCGTCTCCTGTAATTGCCGAAAAATGAACGAACACATCAGGGCCATTATCTTGCTCGATAAAACCAAAACCCTTAGAATCATTAAACCACTTCACTGTACCTTCTGCCATTTTTACTTTCTCCTTACTTGGTCCCCTATGGGAGTTACATGTTGCAGACCAGCACCTGCTGGACATAAAAAAACCGCTCAGCCCTATTGGTCTGTGCGGTAATTTCTGACTTAACAGTATAAATCTACACAAACTGAACTGATCCGACGGGAAACTAACATGAGTCCAGTATAAAATCAAGTCTTTAAATGCTACCAGGAAAGTTTTTAAAAAATAAAAAATCTTCTTTTATTACAGCCAGTTAGTCAATCAAACAATAAATACGGGAGAATTTTTAATATAATATTTTGCCTTATTTACACTGTGAATCAATCAAAGGCGACTACAAAACTTCCGGAAAATCCTCCAGAAATAAAACCATCTACAGCGCTTTCCGCACGTTCCAAAGATTGATAGTTGCCGACCCGCACACGGTAAAATTGGCGGCCATTGATCATGGCCTTGGTGACGACAGCTTTGCCATAGCGTACTCGCATCCTGGCCGCTAATGCGTAAGCATTCTCAGCCGTTGAGTACGCTCCAATCTGCACTGCAAAGCTTCCGGAATCATAGTTACTGGGAGCCCGATAAGTCAGCTTGCCGTGGTCATTCTGTTGATATCCCAACGCCTGAATATTAACCTGTGCGGTCCCCGACTCGACAATACCCAATTGCCGCGCAGCACCGTAAGAGAGGTCAATAATCCGACCAGCGATAAATGGACCGCGATCATTAATTCTGACATTGATGTGACGTCCATTGCCGAGATGGGTCACCTTGACGAAGACTCCCATCGGTAAAGTTTTATGTGCGGCACTTAAGCCGTACATATCATAGGTTTCGCCATTACTGGTTTTGCGGCCGTGAAACTTTTTCCCATACCAGCTGGCAATTCCACGCTGTTGAAATCCTTTATGGCCGCGCAGGGGATTATAGCGCTGGCCATTAACCTCATAAGGTTTCTGCCAACCTGCCAGCTCGCGTGTTTCAGGTGATTCAATAACTTTTGTTGTGTAACCGCCACAGCCGGCCAAAAGCAAGACCAGAAGGGCATAAAGTGGCGCGCGGAGGCGTCTGATGGGAAAGTCCATTTTACGTTTTTTTTGGCTCTTCTATTTCAGCCATAGCCCTAAAGCGCTGGTAGCGCTGTTCAATCAACCCTTCGGGCGAATATTCTTCCAACTCCGCAAGATGCTTGAGCAGATATTCCTTAAGAGTTTCAGCAGCCAGCTTCGGGTCCTGATGAGCGCCTCCGAGGGGTTCGGGAATCACATCATCAATGACAGTTTTCAAGCTATCAACATCCTGCGCAGTCAACTTCAAAGCTTCAGCCGCTTGCGGGCCTTTGGTTCCATCATTCCA
>JAPHSA010000318.1 GCA_026193235.1 Deltaproteobacteria bacterium
CGAACTTAAGTCCCTGAGAAATATCAAAGTTTAAAATGCATAAAAATTGTATACAGTATACCGTAAATTAAATATTTTATTTATATTTTTTGAGGGAATGGAAAGTGAAACAAGCACAGAGACAAAAAAGAAGCCAGGCCCCTGTGAGTCTGGCTAAACCATCAAAGAAAGACGCTGAAGTTGATCAGTGCTTTCTGCTAACAACTACCCGCTTCTTAGCGGCACTATTCTGGGCAGCTTCTTTAGTCATGCCGAAAAGAGCCAGAATTGCAGGAACCAGTTGAGCAACAATCAAGAGGGCGCAGAAGCCTACAAACAGCAGAACGAGAATACCACTATTGTAGGTAACGCTGGTGTCAGCGGCCTTGACTTGAGGAACCAGCATCAGGATAAGGGCCAGTGACGTCAGTACGGACTTTGTTCCGCGCATAGCGAATTCCCTTCCCAGAGCCTTGCGACCGATATTCTGTTGCGCATGGTAGTTTTCAAAAGCACAACTAACAACCTGAAGAATCTCGTCCCAACTTTCATTCTCAACCGGCTCCAATGCGTGGTAGAAGATGCCTTCTTTACGAATTCTGCGAACCAGGTCCAAGGGCATCTCATCTGAGACCAGAATAATCGATAGGTTGCGGTTACATTTTTTTAGCAAAGGAACAAATTTGGCAACATATTGCTCATCAAAAGAGCCGCTCAAAAGGACCACTTGAATCGATTTATCCAGAATGCCCTCCAACGAATTCGCGACAGAGTCCGTGGCGACAACATTGTAGTCAGTGCCCTGGAACAAGGCCGCCATCTCTTCCCGTGCTGCTTCATCCTTGTTTGCGATCAAAAGTCCGTTCATCATTCACCCCTATCAGGACAGTCAATTAAATGTGTGATTCCTTTTCTTCGCTTTTTTGCTCACGCGCAAAAAGACCCTTAAGCATGCCAACAAATAAAATACATGCTGGAACCAGTTGGAAAACAACGATCAGAGCAAAGAACCCGAGAAACAATGTCAAAAGCAATGAGCCTCCCTGCTCTGCAGGAGCCGTTGCGGCAAAAGCAGCAGGTACCGGCGTTAATAAGCAGATCAGAGCAATAATGCAATTACGAGCTATATTCTTCATGATGAACCTCCAGGTATTTCCAGGTGTCTTTCCTTAATTAACTTCTGTCTTTAGCTATACAGAAGTTGTGCCAAAAACACCAAAAAAGATCAAGAAAAGACCTAAATAACTGATATATAAGTATTTTTTATAGTGATATTAATATAAAACCATGATGTAAGCGCTTTAAAGAATATTTTTCTTATACAGTATTCTGAGTGGAAGAGGCGGTTTAAGTGGCCTCCATGAATCATAACCATCTGTTATTATTATTTTTCTTGTAGAAATAAAATATTTATACCGCGAAAAAATACTGCATATTTTATTTATTCATCTTGGAGCAGCAGATCGGCCCTAACTCGCTTAACCGCTTTATTTTTCAGTAATTTATCAATTTTTTTACAAGAGATTCTTCTCCTGTTTTTGTGACTTATTCCTTGACTGTTCCTTTATCCCTTATTAATATTAACCGTTTTAAAATTCATAATTTCACCGTTGCTCTGTAATTGCCTTTATCTGTACCAGAGGGTGCTTAGAACCTTGGACGAAAACACACAACATAAAATTCTGGTTATCGATGATGAAGCGGTGATTCGTGAAGCGCTGCGCCAGG
Source organism: Deltaproteobacteria bacterium (assembly GCA_026193235.1). Taxonomy (GTDB): domain Bacteria; phylum Desulfobacterota; class Desulfuromonadia; order Desulfuromonadales; family Geopsychrobacteraceae; genus JAPHSA01. The sequence goes on from JAPHSA010000318.1 coordinate 1,708, forward strand.
TCTTGACCCTGGAAGGCTATCTTGTCGAAGTGGCCCAGAACGGCAAGCTCGGCATGGAAAAGCTACAGAAAGGCAACTTCAGCGCTGTCATCAGCGATCTGAAGATGCCGATCATGAGTGGCATTGAAGTTCTCAAGACCATCCAGGTTCTGCAGCCTAACGTGCCCGTCATCATTATTACCGGTTTTGCCACCATCGACTCCGCTGTCGATGCTATGAAAAATGGCGCTTTTGAGTATTTGACCAAACCCTTTCTTCCGAATCAGATTCTCGAAAAAGTAGCGGCCGCCATACAGAAACGGGTACTCAATCTTGAATCGGAACTCATTACTGAGATCATCCCCACCGATGCTGTGACCGATTCTTTTGTTGGCAAAAGCCCGGCAATGCAAAAGGTGTTTCAGCGCATCCTGCAGGTAGCCCCGACCAGCAGCACAGTGTTAATTACCGGCGAAAGTGGCACCGGGAAGGAGCTGGTTGCGCGGGCCGTTCATAATAACAGTCCCAGAAAAGACGGGCCTTTTGTCGCCGTTGACTGTAATTCTCTACCAGAAAATCTGCTCGAGAGTGAACTCTTTGGCCATGTTAAAGGTTCATTTACCGGAGCGACCCAATCCAAACCGGGCCTTTTTACCGTTGCCAGTGGTGGCACACTGTTTCTCGATGAAATAGCCAATCTCAGCATGGCCACTCAGGCAAAGCTGCTACGGGTACTGCAGCAGCGCGAAGTTTCAGCAATTGGTGGTACCAAGGCAACCCCGATCGATATTCGACTGATTGCCGCAACCAACCGTGGGCTCGATAAGATGGTAGAAGAAGGAACCTTCCGCGACGATCTTTTCTTCCGCTTAAACATCATTCCGATCGACCTACCACCACTGCGCCAGCGCGCTGGCGACATTCCTCTGTTAATCGGCTATTTCCTGAAAAAGTTTTCTGAGGATGTTGGTAAACACATCAAGGGACTTTCTGCAGATGCTCACCTGGCCCTGCATGACTACCCTTTCCCTGGCAATGTTCGCGAACTTGAGAATATCATTGAAAGGGCCGTTGTTTTGACTCAGGGGGACTTGATCCAACGTGAGTGCCTGGAACTCCCGACGAATCAGGATTTCTCAGAGGAAGATGGCGAGCTTGAAGCGCCGATGAATACGGAAGAGCTGAAAGAGGTCAAACGTAAGGTTCGTGAGCAGGCTGTTGAGCCCGTCGAAAAGGCTTTTGTTTACGCCGCCCTGGAGCGCAACAACTGGAATGTTACCAAGGCCGCTGAAGAGACTGGCATGCTCAGACCTAACTTCCAGGCACTGCTGAAAAAGCTGGGCATCTCCATTAAAGATCACACCTCCTAAGAACAGCCCCTGTGCCGGGATATCATGTTGGTCTATTCTCAGCCCCATCTGCGCCAGGCTCATTCAAATCACCTTCAACCGGAAAGTGAATAGTGAACCGCGTTCCTACTCCCTCCTGACTCTGGACATCGACTGTCCCGCCATGATTCTGGATGATTCCATAAGAAACCGACAGGCCCAAACCAAAACCTGTCTGCGCTTTGGTCGAGAAAAATGGATCGAAAATGCGTTCCAGGTTTTCCGGGCTGATACCGGTTCCGGAATCTTCAACAACAACTTGAATAATTTTCCCCTCTTCAACCAATTCAGTCGTTATTTTTAAAACCCCTCCATGAGGCATGGCCTGTGCGGCATTGATAAACATATTCAGAAAAACCTGTTGCAATTGATCTACATCCATTTCCCATTCAGGGTCTTCCTCTTCACCGCAATTGCAGCGAATATCAATATCCTGAAAAATTATCTGTTGGGAAACAAGATCAAGCGTGTTTTTAATCACGCGAGAGACCGAGTCACGCCTCTTCTCCGGAATCGATTCGCGGGCAAACTCCAGCAATCCACGAACTATTTTGGCGCAGCGACCGGTCTCAGAGACGATCAAATCCAGATTATCTTTAACCTGCGGTGGCAGGTCAGGGGTTTTGGCGGAAATTGAGGCAAACATAAGGATTCCGGTCAACGGGTTGTTGATCTCATGGGCCACCCCGGCCACCAGTTCCCCCATTGAGGCCAATTTTGCAGACCGCAACAATTGGTCCTGCATACCCTGTATTTCTGCAGTACGCTCTTCAACCTTATGTTCCAGGGTATTGCCCCAGTCCTTTAACTCAATCTGCGCCTGCGCCAGATTTTCCGCCATGGTATTGAAGGATTGGCCCAAGTCTCCCAACTCATCCCGGGAAACCTTTTTAACCCGCGCCGAAAGATCACCTTCTGAAAGAGCCTGAGTTTGTTCCAGCAGACCTTGAATCGGGTCGGTAATATATCTACGCGTCAGTAAGTAATGTCCTAAAGAGAGGATAAACAGCATGATAGACGTTGAGATGACCACATCAATATGGTGGCCGTGGGCCATATCTGCCATGCGATCTAGCGAGACAACCATATCCAGAACCCCGATTTTCTTTTCCTCGGGCGAATGGGCATGGCACGCGGCGGTAGTGCAGTTGGGCTCGTTGTAAATCCCCCGGGTAATACTTAAAAACTGCGCACCATCGGCGGAAAAAACGCGACTGCGTTTTTCGATCGGTGCATCAACCAGTGCCTCCGATCCTTCAAGATGGCAAAAAGAGCAGCTTGCATCGTCACGGCTTAACACTGTTCCTATTTCAAACTTATTATTGGAGAAACTGACAATCCCGGCCTTACCGAGGATTCTGACCCGCTTGACACGAGAAACTTTGGCCACCTCTTCAATCATCAACTGAAGCTGCTCACGATTATCTTCCAGCATCAGATGGTAATTATCACGCAGAATCATCTCAGCCAAGGCATCATTTTCGATCACGGCATGCTCAATGAAGTTTTTCTGCACTTTGTTGATGTGCAACATTGCCGAAACCGACATGACAAGCAACAAAATGATACTGGATATCGCCGTATAGCGAATGACAAGCTTAATCCGCATTCAGGGGTCCTCAATCAGGGGCTGAGTTCATACCTACAAGTACGTGCGTGTTTTATAATCTATTTTTACCGATGCTGCCAAGCGGTTCCTGAAAATAGTTACTCCATAAAGATGACCTTAATTATCAAGTATTTCCGTTGCCTTTTCCGGTGTGCTGACGTATAAAAAACTCAGTTGTCGGATTTACAGGAGCTTTGATAATGGGACACAGAACTCTGCGCCAGGCAGTCAATGATCTCGAACAGAGAGGTCAATTGATACGCATCAACCAACCGATTGAACCCAACTTATTGGCAGGAGCCATTCAGCGCCGTGTTTACCAGAATCAGGGCCCAGCCATTCTTTTTAGCAAACTTTCCGGCAGTCGCTTTCCGGCAGTGGCCAACCTGTTTGGCACTCTGGAGCGTACGCGCTATCTTTTCCGCGACACATTACGCCAGGTCGAAACGCTGGTTCAATTAAAACTTGATCCAAAAAGCTTACTTAAACAGCCATCCGCGATTCTTTCAGCGCCAATGGCTGCATTTCACCTGCTGCCGCGAAAGACCAAAACCGCAGCGATCCTGCAAAACCAGACCAGTATCAGTGAATTACCACAGATCAAAAGCTGGCCCAAAGATGGTGGTGCGTTCGTCACCTTGCCACAGGTCTACAGCGAGAGCAGCCATAAACCAGGGCTGCGCTCATCAAATCTGGGGATGTACCGGGTCCAGTTGACAGGCAATGATTATGAAACAAACAAGGAGGTTGGGCTGCACTACCAGATTCATCGCGGCATTGGTGTGCATCACCAGGAAGCGTTGGATCTGAAACGCCCCTTTCGCGTCAATATTTTTATTGGTGGCCCACCCAGCTTGACCGTTGCCGCGGTGATGCCACTCCCTGAAGGTATGCCCGAACTGGCCTTTGCTGGACTCTTGGGAGGGCATCGCATTCCCATGGTACAGCCGGCAGGACTACTCCCCATGCCGGCGGAAGCTGATTTTGTCATCTGTGGCACCGTTGATCCCGAGCAGCAAAAGCCTGAAGGACCTTTTGGTGATCATCTGGGGTACTACAGCCTTGCGCACGATTTTCCTCTGCTTCAAGTCGAACACGTTTATCATCGATCCGATGCAATCTGGCCGTTTACCACTGTTGGCCGACCACCTCAGGAAGATACCAGTTTTGGTGAGTTTATCCATGAGTTGACCGGTGCTCTTATTCCAGATGTTTTGCCCGGAATCAAAGCAGTCCATGCTGTCGATGCGGCGGGAGTTCATCCACTTTTACTGGTTATCGGCAGTGAACGCTACACCCCTTATGCCACTCTTGAACGGCCGCAGGAACTTCTGACTCAGGCCAATGCGGTTCTCGGTCAAGGCCAGTTGTCGCTGGCTAAGTACCTACTGATTACTGCGGAAAACGATAACCCGCAACTCGATATCCACAACATCCCGGCTTTTTTCCAGCACCTGCTTGAGCGAATCGATTGGCGCAGAGACCTGCATTTTCAAACGGCAACCACAATAGATACGCTCGATTACAGCGGTCAAGGGCTGAATCAGGGCTCCAAAGTGGTCATGGCTGCCGTGGGTGAAAAACAACGCAGTCTGCCAACCGGACTCCCAGAAACATTCGTCTTACCGCGCGGGTTCAAAAAGCCGCAGCTGATCCTTCCCGGGATTCTCGCTATCGAAGGGCCTGCATGTACAGAGTATCGTCCGGGCGAAGATCTGAACCTGCTGCGCTTCTGTAAAAAATATACCGCAGATGATCCCATCAACGGCTTTCCACTGATCCTGATTGTTGATAACGCTGAGTTCTGCGCAGCTGCGTTAAACAACTGGCTCTGGGTCTGCTTTACCCGCTCAAACCCCGCTACCGATATCTATGGAATTGCCAGCGCTGTAACAGCAAAACACTGGGGCTGTGCCGGGGCACTGGTTATTGATGCTCGGAGCAAACCTCACCATGCTCCGGCGTTGATTGATGATCCCGATATTGAAAAACAGGTTGATGCGCTGGCAGTAAATGGTGGTCCATTACAGGGGATTATTTGAGCAACCCAGACCCTCAACGTCACCCTCGAAGCCAGAGAGAGTTAATATGTCAGACCTCCCACAACTATTAGAAAAAAAAGCGATAAAGCTGCTCGATGAGTTCTGTATTCGCACGGCTAATGACAAGTATCAGCCACGGAATTTACGTTATCGGATTGAAGGACGCCAAGCTTATCTTTATGAAATCAGGCACTACAAAAATGACCCGGAAAAACACAAAGAACTGCCAATGGCTAAGATCCGCTACACCCCTGAATTAAACCAATGGACCCTGCACCATCAAAAAGGGGAATACTGGCAGCTTTACCTCAACACTCCTCCGACATTGGAATTTGGGAGACTTTTGGAGGCGATTCAACAGGATCCGATGGGCTATTTCTGGCAGGAGTGATTAACGAACAAATTTAACGTTTGCAAATCAGGAACACGCCAATCAGTAGTAAGGTCACCCCAAACATGCGTTTGGCATCGAACGGGATACCACGCATGCCGAACAGACCATAATGATCCATCACCAGACCGGCAACCAGTTGGGAAACAATCGTCAGAGCCAGAACCGCAGTTGTTCCGATCCGTGGCACAGCAACAATGGTCATGGTGACAAAAAACGCACCAAAAAAACCGCCGGTCAACTGCCACCAATCAGCTTCCCCGATACGCCGCAAACTTCCCTGGCTCGAGATTAGCGACAGCACAAATAGAACAAGTGTGCCAACAGCAAAAGAGATGGTTGCGGCCTGGAGAAATCCAGTTTTTTCGGCCAAGCGGGCATTAATTGAGGGCTGAATTGCCACCGCCACCCCACCGGCCAGCATTGCCAGCATGAGCAAAAGATTTGACACTACCTTCCTTCCTCACTCTGTTCCTGGCATTCCAGACAAAAGGGCGTTTCAGGCTGTACCTCTAAACGTGGATAACCAATCGGCTCTTCGCAGCGACGGCACTCACCATAGCGCTCTGAACGAAA